>QNEM01000092.1 GCA_003645215.1 Gammaproteobacteria bacterium | reverse complement strand
TGTTTAATATTTTTTACATTTCGAATTATTCGGCAAACAGCCAGGGTGCTTGTTGCTTCCTTTTAGCTTCGTAATCACGAATCTCATCAGAAAGTGATAGCGTCAAAGCGATATCGTCCATACCTTGAAGTAAACGTTCCTGTAGGCCATTCTCAAGTTCAAATAGATAATTGTCGCCATCTGGCGTAGAAACGGAAAGATTTTCCAGGTCAATGGTCAGTTGATAATTATCTGTAGCTAATGTCTCTTCAAAGAGTTTGTCAATAACATCACCATCAAGTGTGATAGACAAAAGCCCATTCTTGAATGAATTACTATAAAAAATATCCGCGAAACTTGGTGCAATCACCACGCTGATACCATAATCAAGAAATGACCAGACGGCATGCTCACGTGATGAACCACAACCAAAGTTTTCACGGCCAAGCAAGATTTGTGCTTCTCTATAGCGCGGCTGATTTAATATAAAGTCAGGGTTTTCTCTTCTCTTTGCATGATCATCACCGGGTTCACCTGCATCCAGATAACGCCATTCATCGAATAAATTTGGACCAAAGCCTGATCGCTTTATTGATTTTAAATATTGCTTGGGGATGATGGCATCTGTATCAACATTTGATCTGTCCAGCGGCACAACAATCCCGGTAAAACTCTTAAATACTTTCATTATGTTAAAATCAATCCTTTCCTATAATTCCCGTACATCGACAAAATGACCGGCAACAGCTGCCGCCGCTGCCATCGCCGGGCTAAGCAGATGCGTTCTTCCGCCCTGCCCCTGTCTGCCTTCAAAATTACGATTTGAGGTTGAGGCGCATCTTTCTCCCGGCGCTAATCTATCTTCATTCATTCCCAGGCACATGGAACAACCCGGTTCACGCCACTCAAATCCGGCATCGATAAATATCTGATCCAGACCTTCTTTCTCTGCCTGCAGTTTCACCAGCCCTGAACCGGGGACCACCATGGCCAGGATCACATTGTCGGCGATATGTTTACCTTCAATTACTTCTGCCGCAGATCGAATATCCTCAATTCGGGAATTGGTACATGAGCCGATAAACACCTTATCTATCTTGATGTCCTTGATCGCTGTACCGGGGGTTAAATCCATATAGGTCAAGGCATGTTGCATGCCTTCACGGACACTGCTATCAGTTTCAGCTGCAGGATCGGGGACTTCACCAGTAACTGGCACTACCATTTCAGGCGATGTGCCCCAGGTCACCTGTGGCTGGATATCGGCTGCATTGATCCTGACGATCTTATCAAAATGCGCATCTGCATCACTTTTCAAATCCTGCCAGGCTTCGACAGCACGATCCCATGTCTCACCCTCTGGCGCAAAAGGTCTGCCCTCGATGTATTCAATCGTTTTATCATCAACAGCGATCAAACCGGCCCTGGCGCCTGCCTCAATGGCCATATTACAGACCGTCATTCTGCCTTCCATTGAAAGCGCGCTAATAGCTTCTCCAGTGAATTCGATGGTATGTCCTGTACCACCAGCGGTACCGATTTCACCAATAATCGCCAAAACCATATCTTTGGCAGTCACACCATTTCCTAACTGACCATCAACAATCACCTGCATGTTCTTTGCTTTACGTAATATCAGACATTGCGTTGCCAATGCATGTTCAACCTCGGAGGTACCGATACCAAATGCCAATGCCCCCAGGGCACCGTTCGTGGATGTATGCGAATCACCACAAACAATCGTCATTCCTGGTAAGCAAGCACCCTGTTCAGGGCCTATAACGTGAACAATCCCTTGTCTCGGATCGTTCATTTCAAATTTTGTTATACCCGTTTCCTTACAATTATCATCCAGTGTTGATAACTGTAATCTGGCGACAGGATCATCAATCTGGCCACGATGATGCGTTGGTACATTATGATCAGGCACGGCCAGATTGGCATCAAGTCGCCATGGTTTCCGGCTATTCATCTTCAATCCTTCAAATGCCTGAGGTGAAGTGACCTCATGTATGAGTTGTCTGTCTATATAGACAAGTGCAGATCCATCACCATTGTCATGAACAATATGATCATCCCACAATTTGTCGTAAAGCGTTCTTGCTGCCATTTTAAACTTTAATCCTGCTCTGCAATTTTAATAATCGTTCTACCCGTCGACGTGCCAGCCAATAAACTGTCGAAGATATCTGGTAAATCGTCCATACCCGCAACTCTGGTAACAATCTTATCCAGATGCTTCGGCGCCAAATCTGTCGCTAATCGGTTCCATAGTCTATGGCGAAGTTCTGTTGGGCAACCTGAAGATGTGACGCCTAGTAAACTTACACCCCGTAATATGAATGGCATCACTGTCGTATTCAAATGGCTCCCTCCCGCCAATCCTACAGAAACAATATTACCCCATGGTTTTGTGGTCCGGGTCAGCCAGGCCAGTATATCACCACCAACATTATCAATAGCGCCACCCCACTGGGCTTTTTCAAGGGCTGGGCCGCTAAGGTCAATTTCATTTCTGTCGATCACTTTACTCGCACCCAGTGCCAATAATTTTTCTTTTTCACTGTCTTTGCCAGAGACTGCAACAACTTCATAACCAAGACCCGACAATATATCAATAGCATAATTACCGACGCCACCGGATGCCCCTGTTACAACAAATGGTCCATGCTCAGGTGTTTGTAGATTTTCTTCCAGCCTTTGCACACATAGCGCAACAGTGAAACCCGCCGTCCCGATTGACATCGCCTGTTTTGGGGACATGCCTTCAGGCAAGGGAACCACCCATTCTGTAGGCACACGTGCGTATTCCGAATACCCCCCATCGTGGTTAGTACCGAGCTCATATCCGGTAACCAATACAGCGTCACCTTCTTTAAAATCTTTATTTTCGGATGAAACAACATAACCCGCGGAATCAATACCTCCAATTACAGGAAACTCACGAGTAAACTTACCTGAGCCTTTCGCTACCAGCGCGTCTTTATAGTTAACGCTGGAATAAGCGACCTTGATGACCACTTCTCCAGGCGAGAGGTCATTTAGTGTGGACTGTTCCAGTTTACCCTGTATTTTTCCATCATCCTGATAGACACGAAATACTTTAAATTCACTCATTTAATAGCCTATATATTTACATTTCGGGGAGCACATGAAACAATTTCGCACTTCGTGGTTCCAACTACCGTAGCGGCCCCTTTAAACTTCGTGGAGACACGTCAATAGGCCGCACATAGTACGAAAAAATGACAAACATACCAACTACAGGTGGTCGAATGAAAAAGATTTATTCCGTAATATTTTTGTTGCTTCTAGGTGTCCAAACTGCCTATGCAGATCGTAATGATGGCGCCTATGCCTATCTACAGGGCGACTATGAAACTGCATATAACACTATGATTTCATTAGCAAAAACATCAGATGACAAAATCGCACAATACTATCTGGGTGTCATGTATATGAAAGGACAAGGAGTAGAACAGGATTACGAGAAAGCAGGAGAATGGTTTCGCAAGGCCTCAGAACAGGGCCTGGCTGTTGCCATGTATAAGCTTGCAGGACTCTACACCAAAGGTGAAGGTGTCCCCAAGGATCAGGAATTCGCCTATGTCTGGTACAGCGTTGGTGCCGTCTACAATCATCAAAAATCAAAAAATATGGTTGAAAAGGCAAAATCCAGTCTTTCCAGTGAAGAGCTGGCCTCAGCAAACCAGCTTGTTGCTGAGTACGTCGAGAAATACGGACCTAAAGAAGAGGAAGAAGAAGGTAAAACTATAGGTACCGATCCGACGGCATCCAAAAATTGACGCTCTTAATACAGTTTTCCTTGAATTAATATAATCGAAAAACTCAGGATACCAGGCGCTGCGATTTTGTAATAAATAATAAAATTAATGCTAATTGTCTAAATTTCATTTAAATATAATATTTTATGAAGGAAACCTCCGAAACAAATGTCTATGATGAATCACCATACCCTAGTAGACCATATTCCCAGACTCATCCCAGACATCTAGCTACTATAGCTACTTTATTTGGTATTCAACCAAAACTGGTTTCAGACTGTAGAGTCCTTGAAATCGGATGTTCTGATGGTAGTAATTTAATACCAATGGCTTGTGAATTCCCAAATAGTCAGTTTGTCGGGGTAGATTTGTCATCACGTCAAATTAAAAATGCAAAACAAACAGTAGAAACCTTAAAACTTAAAAATATAGATTTACGTTATTGTAATATACTGGACGTAGACGATTCATTTGGTAAATACGACTACATTATCGCACATGGCATCTACTCCTGGGTGCCAGACGATGTTCAGAAGCATCTATTAAAGCTGTGTAAGCATAGATTAAACAACCAAGGTATAGCTTATATCAGTTACAACACCTACCCTGGCTGGAAAATGCGTGGATTGCTTAGAGATATGATGCTTTACCACGCAAATAATTTCGAAGATACTCCAAGTAAAATTACCCAGGCAAAAGCCCTTATTAATTTCCTTTCAGAAACCGTTCCGGTAGAAAATAACGCCTATGGTACGTTATTGAGAAATGAGTTAAAAAACATGAAAAACTGGGATGACAATTATTTTCTTCATGAATCACTGGAAGAGGTTAACGACCCTGTTTACTTTTACCAGTTCATTGAAAAAGCAAAACAGCAAGGGCTACAGTATCTTGCAGAATCTGAAGTTCACAACATGATCACCGGTAATTTTGATGCCAGGGTAAAGGAAACCCTGGATAAAATAGGCACTAATATTATTCAAAGAGAACAATATATGGACTTCATAAGAAACAGGATGTTTCGACAAACATTACTATGCCATGACGATATTTCATTAACACGTGGAATAGATGTCGAAAATATAAGCTCTATGAATATGTCCTCTAATTGCGAAGCAGTTACAAAGGATCCGGATTTAACATCAAATGCAGAAGTAGAGTTTAAAGTTAATAATTTACATTTTTCAAGCGAATGTCCTTATACAAAATGCACTGTAAATTATTTGGGTAGTATTTGGCCTGAATATATATCATTTCAGGACATATTAGAAAAGGTAGGAACTTTTATAGATAATAATTTACAGACAAAAGCTGAAAGAAATGAAGATATTAATGATGTTGATTTATTTGCAACAAAAATATTTAACCTGTACGCAAAAAATATCATTGATTTAAGTCTGTATCCACCTACAGTCACAAAAACAATTAGCAAAAACCCCGTTATCGGGCCAATTGCATGTCTACAGGCACAGACTCAAGACTGGACTACAAATCAACTACATCAGGTTGTAGACGTAGATGTTATCAGCAAACATCTACTTCCACTGTTAGATGGTCAGCATGATGATAAAAAAATCAGAAAACATCTACTCAAACTTATACAAAACGGGACTCTACAATTACAACTTGACGGGGTTTTGTTAGAAGATAATGACGAGATCATGGACAATCTGGATGAATATATAAAAACATATCTCAATAAGGTTTCAAAATCTGCTTTGTTAGAGAATTAGGGGGCTCTGTTCATGTACGCATTCCGTCATGCTGGTGAATACCAGCATCCACGACTGCAGGGATGCAGAAGGTAGAGCGACTCAGGAGATAAAGCCGAGTAAGTGATTGTTTTTAACTAGATTATGGCATGCGCCAGAAGTGCGGAGCCTGCCCTGGGGTATGACGACTTAAGGTATTCAGGGACTTTATCAGAGCTTCCCTAATATCTCTTCATTAAGGAATTAATATTACCCAACGAAATCAAGTGTGCATAAATTAATTCCATTTGATCTGTTTTTAGCAAATTCACCAACGTATCTGAATCCAGGGCCTTCAACTTTTCCCGGTTAATACCCATAAAACCACCCAGAGATATTTCTTCTCCATCAGCCAATTTTATATCGGCCTTCATTGGTTCCAGTAAACCCAGGTCTTTTATATTTTTACAAAATAATGTGGTCAATTGAATATGATTTTGATATTCCTTAAGGAATTCAACAGAATTTTTTAATAAATCTGATTCGTTACCATCCTTATCAAACAATCCTGTGCCTTTTCCTTTCTTGTTAAATCCCGGGCAATCCTCATCAATACATACGGTAAATTGATCCGGAGCATTTTCACCTGTTGCCAGGATAAAAGGATAACGTCTAACGTATGCTGGTACATAGTTTGCCAACCATTCACCTTTCTTGTTTACATAAAGGTTCTCATTTTTCCGTAATCCGAGAATCACTACGGGGAAAATAGTTTCATCTTCAGCAACCCCAAAGACGATAGGATATTCATTAGCTGCCTTGATGAATTCAATGGCTGCAATGTACAAACTGTTTGTTTCTGATGTATGTTTATAGTTACTAACCGCTTCAATACTCCAGTCTCCGTGAACTTCCTTATTCAAAGGAACGATATTTTTATAAAACAATGGCTGTGAACTCATGGGAATCCCTATATTTGAATTAATTATTTGGTAAACTGGAACTTGGAATTATTCTAGGTCGTACTCATCTTCGAATTCGTCTAAATCTTCATCATCTTCAAGATCTTCTTCGAAATCATCGAAAGCACTGTATTCATCTTCGGTTAAAGCATCTTCGTCAGTGAACAGGTCTTCTTCGACAAACTCTTCCTGAGGCAATTCAGGCTCAGGTTTGGAAATCTCGCTCAGCCTTTCCAGGTAATCTGCATATTTTTCTTTTGTATCGACATAAGCAGTGATGATAGGAGTTAATTCTTCCTCGCTATTTTGCTGACGAGATACAACACCTTCAATACGTTGATCTAATGTTTCAATAAGTTGTCCAATCTCACCTTCATCAACAGTTGGTTCACAGATATCTTTACCATGACATTCAGCAATAGATAAGGCGATGCCCATGCCAATAGTATTAAAAGTTTTTGTATCTTCCAGTAATGTGCTTATGTCAACATTACCTATCTCATTTATATCCAGCACATCCGATTGAGCAGCTAATTCCTGGCTGCTAAAGCTAATTGCACAATAAGCAGTGATGCTAATAAATAATTTTCCTGAAAGGTGCTTCATTCCTAGTATCCCACCCAACCTGGATTATTGTTACCCAGGTTCAATAATGAAGGTCCATAACTGATAACTTGAGCCAGACTATGGTCACCCGCCTCGGCGATAAACAATGGATTAGACTCAATCTTCGCTTCAGTTCCTTCCTGGAGCAACTTGATTTGCTTCTCGATATATTTACCTTCTGATTTAGCACCTTCAATAATGGCATCAAGTGCTTCCTGGGTAAGTTCAATACCGGTTGATTCACTCAGTCTCGCACGTTCTTCAGGATTTCCTTTTAAACTTTCGAGCCACTGAATTCTAGCGTTAACGGTTTCAAGCATCTTGCCCAGCTTTTTAATGGCAGTTGCATCCGGCACACCAAAATCTTCTTCGTCAAATTCTTCGTCGAACTCTTCATCATCTTCTTCAACTGCCAGATATTCCTGTAGAGTAATACGATACTGAATAAAGTTTTCTAACTCTGCCTGATATCCCGCAATCAATTCTTCCAGTTTTTCTTTTTCAGCA
>QNEM01000091.1 GCA_003645215.1 Gammaproteobacteria bacterium | reverse complement strand
GCTAGAAAGCCAGTGCCGCGTTACAACGCTTGTGAAGGACTAGTCATTCACTGCGAGTTGCGCCTTGCCCTGACTTTCTAGCTGAACTCTGAATCCTGCATTTCCAGGTAGTTTGGGTATGAACCGAGTCTGAGATCATCCCAGGCAGCACGAAGTTCCCAGCCCTCAAATTCAGTGGCGTCGAACAAGGCGTTGATTTCAGGTGCTTCAACATTAAGTACTGCCTCGTCTATCATGGGGGTGATAACTTCATAATCCTGATGGGTTAACTTTCCAACTGCTTTCATTTTTAAATAAAAATGATTACCTATTCTGCTTATGCCGATAGTGATGCCATGCTCTTTCTCATTCATTTGTTTGATCCTGAAAATTGTTGTATACCTTGAGTCAGTATCGCTCAGAAAATAAATTGAGCAGTATGAATTAAGACTTATTTGATCTAGATCAAATAATCGCATTGCAACATATGACAGACTACGGCCCGCAAAGATAGAGAATAATTGGCGTAATAACAGTGAGTTACACATATATAATTACCTTTGTACTGATCAGCTTAATTATACTGGTTGTTGCAATTGTGCTTTTCACTGCTATTACAGGCGATTTTAGAAAGGGCCTACGCCTCCGGGAAGAGCTTGCACAAAGGGTCAGATATTTGCGCCTCGACAAGATGCTGTCGAAGAGAAATATTAAACGTGAGGATTATTTACATCTCGAATCCATCTCAAATATAGAGACCCAGATTCGAACCTGTGAGTCATGTACCCTCACCGAGCAGTGTGATCAAGTGCTTAAGGAAAGCTCTCCCGCCGACCTGAGTTTTTGTCCGATAGGCGAAGATTTAGAACTAATTGCCAAAAGAGTTATTTCCAATTTAAAGGAATAAGCAGGCCAGAAAAGAATTTAATAAAGAAGAAATACAGGCAAAAATAAGAAAACTAAACATTAGCTAATGACTTACCTGCCAATAATTCTCCTTGTACTGCTCGCCCTGGTCATATTGGTCGTAGCGATTGTGATTTTTATAGCTATTCTGGGTGATTTTAGATCTGGCTTAAGTATTCGGGATGCCTTTGCACAAAGAGTCAAATATTTACGCCTCGACAAGATGCTGGCGAAGAGAAATATCAGGCGGGAGGATTATTTACATACTGAATCAGTAACGAATATTGAAAACCAGATCAGGAACTGCGAGTCTTGCTCTGTGATTAAACAATGTGATGAGGCGCTTAAGGAAGGCGGACCTGCCGACCTGAGTTTTTGTCCTAATGACGAAGTTTTTGAGTCGATTGCCAAAAAATCACACTAGATTGGAAAAGTTTATGTAGATCTTGTTCTGCACTTTTGATTGATTGAAAAACGTGTAACAATAGCCGCAAACTATAATAATAACCATGTCAGTAGATACAATTATATAGGAGAGGAGTCATGCCTGAAGAGCAGACTTATAACTATAAGGTGGTGCGCCAGTTCGCCATCATGACGATCGTCTGGGGCATCGTCGGTATGTCAGTTGGCGTTTTAATTGCTGCACAATTGGCCTGGCCAGCCTTGAATTTTGACATTCCATGGCTCACCTTCGGTCGCTTGCGACCACTTCATACCAACGCTGTGATTTTTGCATTCGGTGGCAGTGCTTTGTTTGCAACCTCATATTACGTGGTGCAAAGAACCAGTCATGCACGACTTTATTGCGGCAAGCTGGCTGCGTTTACATTCTGGGGCTGGCAAGCGGTCATCGTTTCCGCCGCAATAACCCTGCCCATGGGGATTACGCAATCAAAGGAATATGCCGAGCTTGAATGGCCAATCGATATTCTTATCGCCGTGGTTTGGGTTTCTTATGCCATTGTGTTTTTTGGCACCATAATGAAAAGGAAGATCAAACACATATACGTGGCCAACTGGTTTTACGGATCATTTATTCTGACTATCGCAGTACTGCACATTGTAAACAGTGCGGTCATTCCGGTGAGCTTTACTAAATCGTACTCTGCCTACGCTGGTGTTCAGGATGCGATGATACAGTGGTGGTATGGGCATAATGCGGTTGGTTTTTTCCTGACAACCGGTTTTCTTGGCATGATGTATTACTTTGTTCCGAAACAGGCAAACAGGCCTGTATATTCATACCGACTGTCAGTGGTTCATTTCTGGGCGATTATCTTTACCTATGTTTGGGCTGGTCCGCATCATTTGCACTATACGGCATTACCTGACTGGACCCAGTCGCTGGGCATGGTGATGTCGCTTATCCTGCTCGCACCCTCATGGGGCGGCATGATCAACGGTATTATGACCTTGTCAGGTGCCTGGGATAAATTACGTACAGACCCGATTCTACGTTTTCTTATTGTTGCCATATCCTTTTACGGGATGTCCACCTTTGAAGGGCCAATGATGGCGATTAAAACCGTGAATGCCCTTTCGCATTACACAGACTGGACCATCGGTCATGTGCATTCAGGTGCATTGGGTTGGGTTGCCATGATCTCTATTGGGTCGATGTACTATCTGATCCCTCGATTATTCGGCCGTGAAATTTACAGTGTCAAACTGATCGAGATCCATTTCTGGGCATCAACTATTGGTGTCGTACTTTATGTTGTTTCCATGTGGGTCTCAGGAATCATGCAGGGACTTATGTGGCGTGCTGTCAATGATGATGGAACGCTGACCTACAGCTTCATTGAATCGGTGCAGGCAATGCATCCGTTTTACGTTATTCGAATGATGGGTGGGGCTCTGTTCCTGATGGGAATGTTTATAATGGCATATAATATCTGGAAAACGGTTGCTGGTGCCAAACCTGTAACAGCAACGATCCCGTTACCAGCGGCTGCGCATTAGGGAGTGATGATATGAAAATTACTCAAGACAGTATTGAACAGAACATTGGGCTATTGATCATAATGACATTGATCGTTATCAGTATTGGTGGCCTGGTTCAGATTGTGCCCCTGTTTTTTATGCACTCAACCACTGAACCCGTTGATGGCCTCGAACCCTATTCTGCATTACAGGTTATTGGTCGTGATGTTTATGTTCGGGAAGGGTGTTATTTATGTCATTCGCAGATGATTCGTCCTTTCCGTGCAGAAACTGAAAGGTATGGGCATTATTCCCTGGCTGGGGAATTCGTTTATGACCATCCTTTTCAATGGGGTTCAAAACGGACCGGGCCAGACTTGCATCGCGTAGGCGGAAGATACAGTGATGACTGGCATCGTGTGCACATGAACAATCCACGTGATGTAGTGCCTGAATCCATTATGCCGGGCTATCCATGGTTGGAAACAACAAAGGTAGACGATTCGTTGATTCAGAAAAAAATGGAGGTATTGAGAACATTAGGTCTGCCTTACACAGACAAGCAGATAGAGTCAGCTCAAAAAGATGTCGAAGGAAAGACAGAGCTGGACGCCCTTATTGCCTATCTCCAGGGACTTGGTACTGCGGTTAAAACGAGGAGATGATCTGATGCCTTTACTAACTCAAATTCAAGTTGTCTGGACTGTTGTTGTGATGATTGTCTTTTTATCTATTGTCATCTGGGCCTGGAGTGGCCGTCGCAAGGAAAGTTTTGATGAGGCAGCAAATATTCCTCTGGAAGAAGAAAATTTTCTGCAAGAAGAAATAAAAACGACAGAGGTTAAGAAGGAGAATTCAAATGCATGATTTTGTGAGTGAATTCTGGAGCTGGTATATCATTATTCCAACCGTCCTCGGTATCATTGGCTGTTTTGTGCTTCTGGTGAAACTATCCGGGGGCAGAATCGACCCTGATAAAGAGGCAGAAAGTATGGGTCATATCTGGGATGAGGACCTGGAGGAATTAAACAACCCGCTACCAATGTGGTGGTTATACATGTTCCACTTTACCATTATCTTTGGTGTGATTTATCTTGTTCTCTATCCCGGATTGGGAACATATGAAGGCGTTCTTGGCTGGACCCAGACGAGTCAGTATCAGGATGAGATAGATACTGCCGCAGAAAAATACGATCCGATATTTGATAAGTTTGCCGAGCAGGATTTGGTTGCAGTCTCTGAAGATCCGGAGGCGAACACCATAGGTAAGCGCTTATATGCTACCTACTGTACTCAATGCCATGGGTCGGATGCACGTGGTGCACGTGGTTATCCGAACCTTACAGATGATGACTGGTTGTGGGGTGGTAAGCCCGAGGACATCAAGAAGTCTGTTATGGATGGGCGTATCGGTACCATGCCTGCATGGCAGGAGGTGATAGGTACTGAAGGGGTATTTAATGTTTCTGAATATGTTCGTTCTCTGAGTGGACAAGAGGGTAACAGAGTTGTGATATCCAAGGGCAAGGAACTATTCGCGACAAACTGTGCCGTCTGTCATGGTGCGGATGCAAAGGGCAATTATATGTTCGGCGCACCAAATCTCACGGACAATAAGTGGCTATATGGTGGGTCCCAGAAACGCGTGGTTGAATCGGTTTCTAAAGGGAGAAGTGGTCAAATGCCCCCACATGGGGAATTTTTAGGTGAGGCTAAAGTTCATCTGTTAGCTGCCTATGTTTACAGTTTGTCCCAGGAGAAGTAGTCTGGAAGAATGACCCGGTGAAGTAATCTTTTATCCTGGGTCTACCTCCAGGAGCAAGCTGATAATGTAGTGGCAGGAATGGGTGTAGCTGAAAAAACAATAACAAAAGATGCTGATTTTCAGCAATCTTTATACGAGAAACACCAAAAAATATATCCACGCGAAGTCCATGGATTATTTGCCGCATTACGTGCTCTTGCTGGTGCTGGCCTACTCGGTCTTTATTATGTGTTGCCATGGTTGCAATGGGATGATCGTCAGATCATTCTGTTCGATATACCTGCAAGAAAATTCCATGTTTTTGGTGCGACCTTCTGGCCACAGGATTTTCTGATCCTGGCTTTTTTACTTCTTCTAGCTGCATTCGCCCTGTTCTTTTTTACGGCCCTGGCAGGCAGGCTCTGGTGTGGTTACGCCTGTCCGCAAACGGTCTGGACTGAACTGTTTTTATGGATTGAAAAGAAAGTCGAGGGATCAGTAGGAAAGCAAAAGAAATTGAAAGCATCGAAGTGGACTATTGAGAAGATCATCAAAAAAACAACGAAGTATTCTCTCTGGTTTTTCATCTCATTTTTTACCGGTTTTACCTTTGTCGCATATTTTACCCCTGCCTATGAACTGCTTTCTTCAACAATAAATCTCACACTTGGGCCCTGGGAGGCTACCTGGATTGGGTTTTTTACAGTTGCCACCTATGCCAATGCAGGCTTTATGCGTGAGCAGGTGTGTAAGTACATGTGTCCCTACGCAAGGTTCCAGAGTGCTATGTTTGATAATGATACGCTCACCATTGCCTATGATGAGCTGCGTGGTGATCCTCGTGGGCAACGCAGAGTCAGTAGTGATCATAGACGCGAAGGTCTCGGGGACTGTGTTGATTGCAAGTTGTGCGTGCAAGTCTGCCCGACGGGCATAGATATACGTGACGGTTTACAATACGAATGTATTGGATGTTCGGCCTGTATCGATGTCTGTAATGGCGTCATGGATACAATTGGTTATTCGAAGGGCTTGATTCGATATACCACAGAGAATGCAGTCACGGGTAATCCTTCCAGGATTTTAAGACCACGAATCATCATTTACATATTCTTGCTTGTCGCAATTACTGCAATTACTGCTTTTACTATTTATCAACGTAGTCCCCTGGGACTGGATGTCATACGCGATCGTAACCAGCTCTATCGTGATGCAGGAGATATGCTCGAAAATGTATTTACATTAAAGGTCATCAATATGGAGGAACGTGCAAACACCTATCGCCTTGAGGTTGAAGGTATAGCTGGACTTACCCTGGTAGATAAAGAGTTGATTAAGGTTGATGCAGGATCTGTAGCGGACAGGCCAATTCGAGTGCGTGTATATGAAGATAATTTGCAGGAAAGAAGTACTCCTTTCATTTTCAAACTAATTGCTGTGGGAGATGAAGGAGCAACTATTCCAGAGGCTGATGCATTATCTATTACAGCAGAGGCAAGATTTTTGGGGCCTGCGCCATGAATACAGAGGCTTCATCAAGCTCACCCAGGCCGTGGTTCCGTGAACCATGGGTTTGGCTAATAATTGCTCTGCCTGCATCAGCAGTGTTTGGAGGCATCATTACCATATGGATCGCAGTGGAGTCAGACGATGGTCTGGTACAGGATGATTATTACAAGTATGGCATGGAGATTAATAAAACACTGGGTCGGGACAAGGCGGCGGTTCGATACGAGCTTGTGGCAAATTTAATAATTTCAGAGGCCCAGAACAATATTCAGATCAGTCTTGAGGGAAATGATAAATTTATCAGTCCATCAAGTATAAAACTCAGTTTTCTGCATCCAACAATCAAGGGGCAAGACCAGGTTCTGGTGTTTCAGACTGACAGTAATGGTGTTTATGCAGGGGCGTTGCCGTCCCTTATCAGTGGTAATTGGTACTTACAGATCGAAGCCGATGACTGGCGCCTGCTGGAAGATATTTTCATCGAATAATCTAAACTCGTAGAACCGATGATGTAAACTGCTGTCTGAAGATGAAATGACCAGACACGCGACCAGACACATAGACGACGCATCATGCATGATACTTTAGCCCTGCTGAATCATTCAGATTTTCCTGCGATAAGCAGACGTAAGACAGAAATATTGCAGATCAATATCGGACTGCGTTGTAATCAGCAATGTCTCCACTGCCATGTAAATTCAAGCCCCAAACGCACTGAAAAAATGGATGAAGCCACTATTGCTGCGGTTTACGATTATGTAAAGAATAGTGATGTGCATACTCTGGATATCACAGGTGGTGCGCCGGAATTACATCCGCAATTTCGCGAACTGGTGGTTAAGGTAAGGGCACTGGATGTCAAAGTAATCGATCGTTGTAACCTGACCATATTGAGTGAACCGGATCAGGAAGACCTGGCTGAGTTTCTGGCACAACAAAAAGTAGAAATTGTCGCCTCATTACCTTGTTACCAGCAAGAGAATGTAGATAAACAACGTGGCAAGGGTGTGTTTGAGTTAAGTATAGAGGGATTGCAAAAATTGAACCGCCTGGGTTATGGAAAGCCAGGGTCTAACTTGAGTCTACATCTTGTTTACAATCCTCAAGGGCCTGAGTTACCACCGGCACAGGCACCACTTGAAGCAGCCTACAAGAAAACACTGATGCAGGACTTTGGTATTGAATTTAACCAGTTGTTTGCCTTAAGTAATATGCCCATCAATCGTTTCGGCAGTACCCTGGTTTCCAATAGAACATTTCATGATTACATATCCTTACTAAAAAATTCTCATGACAATGACAACCTGGACGGTGTGATGTGCAGGAATATGGTCAGTGTCGATTGGCAAGGTTATATCTACGATTGCGATTTTAACCAGATGTTGGGATTAAATTTAATTAATATAAACAAGCAGTTACATATAGCCGATCTTAAAAACAGTTCACTGGAAGGTGATTCAATCACAGTGCTTGATCATTGTTACGGCTGTACTGCCGGGCAGGGAAGTAGCTGTGGTGGTGC
>QNEM01000090.1 GCA_003645215.1 Gammaproteobacteria bacterium | reverse complement strand
GCGTATCCGAGGGGATACCCTTGTTTTTGTGAATAAAACTATCTATATCAGGATTCTCATTAGGTAGTCCAATTTGCAGGAAAAGATCTTTGACGAGATGTAATGAAGTATCCATAAATAATTCCCTATTGGTAATCATCTGTTTATATCCATAGGGATAGTACTTAAAATGGTGGAAATCAAATCAACTATGAAAAACGCGAGAATTGCCGGTTAATTTAAACCCCAGACATCATTCATGACATCAAATCCAGATTATCATCCACTCGCAGATCGTATGCGACCACAGTCGGTTGAAGAATATGCCGGTCAGCAACATATTCTGGCCCCGGAAAAACCACTCAGGGTTGCCATAGAAAATGGTCGTTTACACTCAATGGTTTTCTGGGGACCACCCGGTACGGGCAAGACAACGATTGCCAGGATCATTGCAAACTCATGTGAGGCACAATTTATTTCACTTTCAGCCGTGCTAAGTGGTGTGAAGGATATTCGTGCTGCAATTGAGCAGGCAAAGCAATATCGAGATGTTTATAACAAGGATACCGTCCTGTTCGTTGATGAAGCACATCGTTTCAATAAATCACAACAAGATGCATTTTTACCTTATGTCGAGGATGGCACGGTGACATTCATTGGTGCTACAACAGAAAATCCATCCTTTGAATTAAATAACGCATTGCTTTCACGTGTGCGGGTTTATGTTTTAAAGTCTTTGGAAATAGATGACATCAAGAACATATTACTGAAGGCACTGGCAGATACAGAACGGGGTCTGGCTGATCAGGGCCTGACACTGGAAGACTCAGCGATGCAGAAGCTCGCGGAAATTGCCGATGGTGATGCACGAAGGGCATTAAACCTGTTAGAGATCGCATCTGATTTATCAGAAGGGAACAGAATTAGTGACGAATTGATAGAAGAAGTATTGAGCGGTGGTGGCGTGCGTCGTTTCGATAAAGGTGGAGAGGCCTTTTACGATCAGATCTCCGCATTACATAAATCAGTCAGGGGTTCTTCACCAGACGCATCATTATACTGGTATGCACGTATGTTGGATGGTGGTTGTGACCCACTTTATATTGCACGAAGGGTCGTGCGCATGGCCTCTGAGGATATTGGCAACGCAGATCCTCGTGGTTTACGGATTGCCCTGGATGCCTGGGAAACTCAGGAACGATTAGGATCACCAGAGGGAGAATTGGCCATTGCCCAGGCGATTGTCTATCTGGCCTGTGCAGCCAAAAGTAATGCGGTTTACAAGGCCTACAATACCGTCATGAGTGATGTTAAAAACAGTGCCTCCCATGAAGTCCCCTTACATTTGCGTAATGCGCCAACCAAACTTATGAAAGAACTCGATTATGGTAAGGAATATCGCTATGCGCATAATGAGCCAGACGCCTATGCAGCGGGGGAGCACTATTTCCCCGAAGGTATGCAAGAACAACACTATTATCATCCTGTCGATCGCGGTTTAGAGATCAAGATTGCTGAAAAACTCGCAAGGTTGAGAAGTCTCGATAAGGAAGCCAAAAATAAATAAGCCAGGAAGAAATAAGCAAGGAAAGGCAATTAGGCTGGTTATCATATAAAATACAGCTCTTGATAGATTCAGACGGAATTTCAAATACGTGACTCAATTAGCATTCATTGCAGCAGGTGGTGCCACAGGCGCATTAATGCGTTACTGGATGTCGAATGGCATTTATGCTCTGTTTGGCAGAGGCTTTCCCTACGGAACATTGACCGTTAATGTGGTCGGTTCTCTGTTAATGGGTTTTTGTTATGTATTCATGATCGAACGCATGGATGTGAGTGTTGAATGGCGCGCAGCTATAATGATTGGATTGATAGGTGCCTTTACAACTTTCTCAACATTTTCCATTGAGACATTAAATTTGCTCGAATCAGGCGAACAAATGAAAGCCGCATTGAATATTCTTTTGAGCGTAACGCTGTGTATATTGGGCTGTTGGTTAGGCATGATTGTTGGGAGAAACGTATGAACGAGACAGAAGTCACAATTGTCAGGTTATATTTACATGAAGCCAAGGCGCACATGAAGGAACTCCTGAAATATTTACATGATGAAAGCAAAGTCCAGGGTGTGACTGTGTTTCGTGGTATCACAGGATTTGGCAGTTCAGGTGCAGTACATTCATCAACATTAATTGATATGTCACTGGACTTGCCCATTGTTATTGAGTTTTTTGATACCACCGAGAAGGTTGAACCCATCATCGAACATTTAAATACATTAATTAAACCTGGCTGTATTGTTTACTGGCCTGCAAAGATAAATTTATAAGAATAAATAAGGATTTTGTACCCATGTTGGATCCACAAGCATTAAGAAATGACGCAGCGGATGTTGCAAAGGCATTGACCAAGAGAGGGTTTACACTTGATATTGCTGCTATTGAAACCCTGGAAGAAAAGCGTAAAGCAATACAGGTAAAGACCCAGGAATTACAGCAACAAAGGAATTCGCGTTCAAAAGAAATTGGCAAGGCCAAGGCGCAAGGTGAAGATATTCAACCGCTACTCGATGAAGTTGCATCGTTAGGTGATGAGCTGACAAACAGTGAACGTGAACTCAATGAGATTCAAAATGATTTGAATGAGATCGTCATGGGCATACCTAATATTCCTCATGAGTCTGTTCCTGAAGGTCAGACAGAAGATGATAATGAAGAAGTCCGTCGTTGGGGTGAACCAGGAGTTTTTGATTTTGAGGTCAAGGATCATGTTGATTTAGGGGAATCATTGGGACAGCTGGATTTTGAAGCAGGTGTGCGTATCGCCGGTTCACGATTCTCTGTCATGCAAGGTGGTATAGCTCGTCTACATCGAGCATTAATCCAGTTCATGCTGGATACCCATACGCAGGAACATGGCTATACCGAATTGAATGTGCCATATCTGGTGAATGCAGATAGTTTGCGTGGAACGGGGCAGCTGCCGAAGTTTGAAGAAGATTTATTTCATGTTGAAGAACATGGATTATATTTAATACCAACAGCAGAAGTGCCGGTGACCAATCTGGTCAGAGATCAAATACTCTCAGCAGAATCAATGCCACGTAAATATGTTTGCCACACACCTTGCTTCCGCAGTGAAGCCGGTTCCTATGGCAAAGATACCCGGGGCATGATCCGTCAACATCAATTTGAAAAGGTAGAACTGGTGCAAATGGTTAAGGCTGAAGATTCTTATGCTGCACTGGAAGAACTTACAGGCCATGCTGAAAAGATTTTGCAATTACTGGAGCTACCATATCGTGTGGTCACGCTTTGTGGGGGTGATATTGGATTTTCAGCAGCCAAAACTTATGACATAGAAGTCTGGTTGCCAGGCCAACAAAAATATCGCGAGATATCTTCATGTAGTAATTTTGAAAGTTTCCAGGCACGTCGTATGAAGGCACGTTGGCGTAATCCGGAAACCGGCAAACCAGAACTTGTGCATACCCTGAATGGTTCAGGTCTCGCAGTGGGACGTACACTGGTTGCTGTTTTGGAAAACTATCAAGATAGCACCGGACGTATTACAATACCGAAGGTTCTGGAACCATATATGGGTGGATTAGAGATTATTGCTTAATAAATAATGGGGAATCAAATAAAAATAACCGAAGATCTAACTGATTTTCGAATCAAGGCAACGCTGGGCGTTACTATTATTGCGCTTTGCATACTCACTCCATTTTCAATAAATAATTTTTTACAGGCTCGCTTTACACTGGGTATGGGATCGACATCTATTTTGATCCTTTGCGCGGTCAATGCATGGAACTGTGTCCAGAACCGCTATCGTCCTTCACTCATTTTGTATGGTATCGTACCAGCAGTTACCTTGTTCCTGTTCTTTTCTTTCCAGGAACAAGGCGCAATTATTACGTTTTGGTGTTACCCAGCCTTGCTTGCCTTCTATTTCATGTTGCCTGAAAATCAGGCGAGGGTAGCGAATGTAGTCTTTCTTTGCATAATCTTTCCCCAGGCATGGGGCATCCTTGACCAGGCTTTTATGACCAGGTTTGCAGTCACAATTCTGGGGGTAAGCGCTTTTTCTGCCATGTTCCTGCGTGTTATTACTGCCCAGGAGAAAATATTAACAATGCAGGCTGTGACTGACCCACTCACAGGGCTTTTAAATCGGAAGACGCTCGATGATAAATTCGAAGAGATTATTTCACAGAACCATCGAACGGGCACACCTATGACCCTCTTAACTCTCGATCTTGATAACTTCAAGCAGGTCAATGATAAACGGGGACACCACACTGGTGATAAGGTCCTGCGTGGTGTCGCAGAATTTTTGCAAAAACGTATCTATCGTCGAACTGACAGGATATTTCGTATTGGCGGTGAGGAATTCCTCGTGTTTCTATATAACACGAATACTGCAGATGGCTTGGAGGTTGCTGAAGAACTATGCAGTGGGCTTGAATCCACTTCTCTGCTTCCCGATCAGCCGGTGACAGTCAGCATTGGCGTTGCTACCCTGAGGCCTGATGATGAATGGCAGGACTGGATGAAACGCTGCGATGAGAACCTCTATAAAGCCAAGGAGGGCGGCCGCAATAGGGTTGTCTCCTGATATTTATGCAACGTTGCGAGTGGGCAAATGGCTCGGAATTCTACGCAACGTATCATGATAAGGAGTGGGGTGTTGTATCTACAGATGACAGGCATTTATTCGAGATGCTTATCCTTGAAGGCGCACAAGCCGGATTAAGCTGGATCACTATCCTGAAAAAACGAGATAACTACCGGCAAGCTTACTATGGTTTTGATCCGGAAAAAGTTGCTCGTTTTACAAGAAAATCAGTAGAAAGACTGCTGAAAAATCCGGGAATTGTACGCAACAGACTAAAAGTAGAAGCATCCATAATTAATGCCAAGGCATTTCTGCAGGTACAGAATAAATATGGATCTTTTTCAAATTACATCTGGAGTTTCGTTGACGCCAAACCGATCATCAATAGCTGGAAGTGCCTGCAAGAAATTCCTGCTGAAACCGTCGAGTCGCAAAACATGAGTAAAGCACTAAAACAGCGGGGCTTTAAATTCGTTGGGCCAACGATTTGCTATGCCTATATGCAGTCTGTCGGAATGGTCAACGATCATGAAGTTAGCTGCTTCAGATATAAAACCCTGTTACAGAAATAAGCAGCAATACTTTCTTTTATTTGTGCGCGATTTCTTTATCTGTAAATAGATAATCTTTTAGTTCTTTATCCATAGCCGGATCCTTTCTTCTGATCCATTCCAGCACCATGGCGGCATGTTCCTTTTCTTCGTCACGATTATGCGCAAGGATGGCTTTTAGATCTTCGTCTTTACATGCATCAACACGTTGGTTATACCAGTCAACGGCTTCTAACTCTTCCATGAGAGAAGTAATTGCCCTGTGCATATCCCGTGTTTCATCTGTCAGTTCAGAGATGGGTTCGTGATAACCTTCGTTTGCCATTATGACATTCTCCTTAAGATATTATTCAGTGGTGCCCTCATAGTATTTCTTTTAACACCGCATCCAGACTTTCCTTGGCATCTCCAAAATACATGCGTGTATTTTCCTTGAAGAAAAGCGGGTTTTGAACACCGGCATAACCAGTTGCCATCCCACGCTTAAGAACAATCGTTATATTGCCTTTCCAACATTCCATTACCGGCATGCCAGCGATGGGGCTATTTGGATCGGTCTGGGCAGACGGATTCACAATGTCGTTTGCCCCGATAATGATGGATACATCAATATCGGGAAAATCATCATTGATCTCGTCCATCTCATAAACGATGTCATAAGGTACTCTTGCTTCTGCCAAAAGCACATTCATGTGCCCTGGCATGCGACCAGCAACAGGGTGGATACCAAACCGGACATTAATACCTTTATCACGCAAGGTCTGGGTGATTTCATGTACGGTGTGTTGTGCCTGTGCTACCGCCATTCCATAACCAGGTATGATCATTACTTCCTTGGCATCTAGTAAAAGACCGGCAACTTCATCTGTATGAATTTGTACCACTTCACCTTGTTCTTCATCAGAACCTGCAGTAACTGTCGTGCCGCCGCCGGTACCAAAGCCACCTGCGATAACTGCTATGAAATTTCGATTCATTGCCCGACACATAATAAAACTCAGGATGGCACCACTACTACCAACCAAGGCACCAGTCACAATCAACAGGTCATTGGAAAGCATAAATCCGGTTGCAGCGGCCGCCCAACCTGAGTAGCTGTTTAACATGGAAACAACAACAGGCATGTCTGCACCACCAATCGCCATGACCATATGAATACCAAAGAGCAGGGCAATACCAGTCATGAACATCAATGGCAACATAGCATTACCACCAGTATGAGATTGATGAACAAACTGATAACCGAAATAAATGGTGGCTATGAGTAAGCCCAGGTTTAACCAATGGCGCGCAGGCAGCATCAATGGCGAACCACCGATCTTGCCGCTTAACTTACCAAAGGCAATGACTGAACCCGAGAATGTGATAGCGCCGATCAATACACCGACATAGATCTCGACGTCATGTATGGACCTTTCTACATCCGTTGTAAAAGAAATGGTTTCATCCATAAAAGTGACATAACCAACCATGACCGCGGCCATACCGACAAGACTATGCAGGATGGCTACCAACTCAGGCATCTGTGTCATCGCTACCTTTTTCGCCAGGATGATACCGATGGTACCGCCTATCAGCATGGCAAAGATGATGAGATGGATATTACCGGTGACACCAGGACCGAAGATGGTCGCCAGGATGGCGATCGTCATACCAGCCATGCCGTAGTAATTGCCCCGACGGGCTGTTTCCTGGTTACTTAAACCACCCAGGGTAAGGATGAATAAAACGATTGCCCCAATATATGCTGCTGTTACTAGACCTTCTGACATGATAATCCCCTTATTTTCTGAACATCTGTAACATACGTTGGGTAACGGCAAAGCCACCTACGATGTTGATGCTGGTTATAAGGACGCCAAAGGTTGCAAGTCCAACTAACAACGATCCCGATGAAGATATTTGTAGCAGAGCGCCGATTACAATAATACTACTGACCGCGTTGGTGACACTCATTAGCGGTGTGTGTAGTGAAGCGGATACGTTCCAGATCACCATATAACCGACAAAACAGGCCAACACGAATACCGTAAAATGTGCCATGAACGATGGCGGGGCGACTGAGCCCAGGCCTGCTAAAACAAGTGCACCAAAAATAACGGGCATCATTTGTTTGATGAGAGATGGTTTTTTCGGTTCTTCAACCACTACAGGCGCTGTTTCTGCAGGTTTTGCTGCAGGAGCTGCTGAAAGTTTTGGTGCGGGCGGTGGCCAGGTGATTTCACCTGCCTTAATGACCGTTGCCCCACGTACCGCCTCATCTTCCATATCAATGGTGATTTGACCATCCTTATCAGGGGTCATCTCAGTCAGTAAATGACGAAGGTTGGTGGCATAGAGTTGGCTGGATTGATTCGGTAAACGGCTTGGTAAATCACTGTAACCAATAATGGTGACACCGTTATCTGTGACGCTTAGTTCATGTGGTACGGTTAATTCACAGTTGCCACCTTGTTCAGCAGCCAGATCCACAATTACACTACCGTTCTTCATAGATTTAACCATATCGGCGGTAATCAATTTTGGCGCTGGTCTGCCTGGAATCAGGGCAGTG
>QNEM01000089.1 GCA_003645215.1 Gammaproteobacteria bacterium | reverse complement strand
AATCAGGCTTTTCTCCGGTATGACTTCAAGATCAGCTGTGCCTTGTTCCAGCTCCAGAAGTAGCGTTGCGTTCCCCGCCTTGTCTACCTGATAGAGTTTTCCTGCCATCCAGTCAGTTACGTAATAGCCATCATTGCTATCACTTTCCACACCATCCAGATTGCCAATGGGCGTACCACCAAGACTGGTAATGGATTTATCCTTGATAGAAATAGATTTTAAATGCCCCGGGACTTCTGTCGCAAAACCATCTGTCATGACACCCCAGGTACCAAGGATCAGATTATTTCCTTCAGAATGCAGACCATTGGGGCTTTCCAGTTCAGGAGATTCCAGCCAGATATTGAATTGACCGTCACACAAACAGTGAATACGGTTGAGTAGCATATCTGTGACAAAAATATTGCCATCTTTATCTGCAGCTACATCATTAAGAAATTTGGCATCTTCAACTTGATAACTATTACTTATAGTCCCGGATGCAATATCAATCGCAACCAGGGTATCGATATCTGCGACATAAAGTGTACCTTCATAGATAGCAAGACCTTTAGGTGCGTTTAAACCGATGACCCATTGTTTGCCCAGTACCGTGCCATCAAGTAGTAACTTTGAGATATAGCCATTTTCGTCTTTCTCGACAGGTGAACCATTTACATTGGAAACAAATGAAACACCACTTGTTGCATCATAGACGACAGACTCGGGTTGATTAAAGCCCTCGGCCTCCCAGATCAGTTGCAACCGGCTTGTATTGTTTCCAGCTATCTTTTCTTCTGTGACACCTTGTGGTGCTCTGCTATCTTCCTGGTTATCCTCTGAACAGGCACCAAGAAAGAGGAAGGTTGATATCAACAAACTATATATAATCTTTTGCATACTATTCTCCATAAGGAATAAAAGATAAATAAAATCTATACTCAAACTATAGTGAAAACAACTCTTGTAGTTTTTCTCCAGGATCTTCGGCACTCATAAATGCTTCGCCAACAAGGAAGCCATCAACACCATGTTTACGCATGGTTCTTACATGTTCAATGCTGTGAATACCACTTTCAGTGATTACTGTACGATCATGAAAGACATCGGGTAATAAACCAATCGTTGTTTGAATATCGGTTTCAAAGGTGTGTAAATTTCTATTATTGATACCAATTAAAGGGGTACGTAACATTAGACCACGTTCAAGTTCTTCACGGTCATGTACTTCAACAAGGACATCCAGTCCAATTTCCTGGGCAGTGCCAACCAGCTCCTGCATCTGCATATCAGACAGGGCCGAAACAATGATAAGAATACAATCTGCGCCTAAAACCCTGGATTCATAAATCTGGTAAGGATCAATCATAAAATCTTTTCTTAGCACAGGTATTGCACAGGCAGCTCGTGCACTTTGCATGTATTCATCCGAACCCTGGAAAAAATCTACATCCGTCAATACTGATAGACAGCTTGCACCTGCTTTCTCATAAGACCTGGCAATTGATTCAGGATCAAAATTTTCACAAATGATTCCTCTGCTTGGAGAGGCCTTTTTGATCTCGGCAATCACAGCAGCACGACCGTCACTAATTGATCGTTCAATCGCCATATTGAAACCCCGTGTTGGTGGACAATCATCGGCCCTGTGTTTTATTTCAGGCACCGGAATTTTTGATTTTCGTTCACTAACCTCTTCAGCCTTGCGCGCCAGGATTTTCTTCAGGATATCGGGTGTGTTTTGTGACATGACTAAACGTTATTGATATAGATATTTTCTAGAAGGTTTGTGTGAGATTAACCAGTTCGTCCAGTTTGGCCCTGGCTGATCCATCTTCTATTACACGTTTTGCAGACTCAATGCCTGCTGCCAATGTATCTTCAATACCAGCGGTATAGATGGCTGCGCCTGCATTTAACAATACTATGTCCTGTGTTGGTCCACCCTGATTATCAAGAACGGCCTGCATTACTTTAAAACTTTCTTCCACATCTTCAACGGCCAGGGTATTGATATCAGCGCGTTGCATGCCAAATTGTTCCGGTTCAATTTTATAAGTTTTAATTTCGCCATCTTTCAATTCGGCAATATTCGTTGGCGCTGAAATACTGATTTCATCCATGCCATCTTCAGAATGCACAATCATGACCTGTTCACTACCAAGATTTTTCAGAACATTTGCCAATGTCTCTAACCAGTCATGACTGAATACGCCCATCACCTGACGTTTTGCACCAGCAGGATTAGTCAGCGGGCCGAGCACATTGAATACAGTCCGTACGCCAAGTTTTTTACGTGCGCCGATGGCATGTTTCATGGCGCTATGATGCATGGGGGCAAACATGAAGCCTATACCAATCTCTTCAACACATTGCGCAACCTGTTCCGGAGTGAGTTCAAGTTTCACGCCGGCAGCTTCCAGGACATCGGCGCTACCTGATTTACTGGAGACAGAACGGTTTCCATGCTTGGCTACGCGGCCTCCTGCTGCGGCTACGACAAAAGCGGCCGTGGTCGATATGTTGAAGGTATTGCTTCCATCACCTCCGGTGCCACAGGTATCAATTAAAGTTTCATGATTGATTTGCACACGGCTGGCCAGTTCTCGCATCACATGGGCGGCGGCAGTAATCTCATCAACTGTCTCGCCTTTACTGCGCAGTCCAACCAGAAAACCTGCGATCTGGGCATCAGTACATTCGCCAGTCATGATGCTTTGCATGACATCGCGCATCTCATCATTACTGAGGTTCTTTTTATCAATAACTGATTGAATTGCACTTTGAATATCCATGGGACTAATTAATTTCTAATCTCCAGAAAATTCTTTAATAGTTCATGGCCATAGGAAGTCATGATTGATTCCGGATGGAACTGCACACCTGAGATGGCATATTCCTTATGTCTGACGCCCATGATTTCATCAACTTCACCTGCCTCAGTTTGGGTCCAGGCCGTGACTTCGAAACAATCGGGCAAGGTTTCCTGTTCGATCACTAATGAATGATAACGCGTCGCGGTGAATGGATTATCCAGACCAGCAAACACATCATTATTATTGTGGTAAATCTCAGAGGTTTTTCCGTGCATGATTTCCTTTGCATGAACAATCCTTCCGCCAAAGGCCTGGCCAATACTCTGGTGCCCCAGGCAAACGCCAAGTAACGGTAGCTTACCTTTAAAGTGTTCAATCAATTCGAGTGATATACCGGCTTCATTAGGTGTGCATGGGCCGGGAGAAACAACAATACGCTCAGGTGCCAGGTCTTCGATTTCCTGAATGCTGATCTTGTCATTACGATAGACGATTATCTCTTCTCCCAGTTCACCAAAATATTGAACCAGGTTGTAGGTAAAAGAATCGTAGTTGTCTATCATCAATAACATAGTGATTACGTCTGTTTAATTGTCATTAGTCTGTCTTGATTCAGTTTTCTTAAGCCAGTTTGCTTAACCCAGGCCTTTTTCAGCCATGGCCACAGCCCTGAAAATAGCGCGGCCCTTATTCATTGTTTCGTTCCACTCATTTTCAGGCACGGAATCCGCGACGATGCCTGCGCCAGCCTGTATGTGCAATGTATCATCTTTAATCACGGCCGTGCGGATGGCAATGGCAGTGTCCATATTGCCATTCCATGACAGGTAGCCAACGGCACCGGCATAAACACCACGTTTCACGGGCTCCAGTTCGTCAATGATTTCCATGGCCCTGATCTTGGGAGCACCTGAAACAGTACCAGCAGGGAACGTTGCCCTGAAAACATCAATTGCAGATAGTCCACCCTTGAGCGTGCCCACTACATTGGAAACGATATGCATCACATGTGAATAACGTTCAACAATCATATTGTCCGTGACCTTGACGCTACCCATCTCGGCAACGCGTCCAGTGTCGTTACGACCCAGATCAATCAACATTAAATGTTCTGCCAGTTCTTTTGGATCAGCCAGTAGCTCTTCCTCCAGTGCCAGGTCTTCTTCTGCATCGGCACCACGCGGGCGAGTGCCTGCAATTGGCCGAACGGTAACTTCATTATCTTCCAGACGCACCAGTATTTCTGGTGATGATCCAACGATATGAAAATCCTTCAGGTTCAGATAAAACATATAAGGTGACGGGTTCAGACAACGCAGGGCACGATACAGATCTATCGGTGGCGCATTAAATGGAATCGAAAGGCGTTGTGAAAGCACCACCTGCATGGCATCACCTTCGACAATATAATCCTTGATTCGATCTACACCTTGTTGAAATCCTTCCTGGGTGAATCCAGAAACAAAATCTTTTTCATCGACGTGTCGGGTATTATTATTAGGGCTGCTGGTCAGAGCAACAGTCAATTTTTCCGCAAGCGCATCAAGTTGTTTTTGTGCATTTTCATAGGCATCGCTCTGTTCCGGATTTGCATGAACAATAATATGCAGTTTGCCATTGAGGTTATCAAATACCACCAGCTGTTCTGAAACCATGAGCAAAATATCCGGGCATTGAAGCGGGTCGTCTTTCTCAGAAGCATCCATGTGAGCGTAATCCAGACGTGTCTCAATATAGCGCACACAGTCATAGCCAAAGTAACCGACCATGCCACCGGAAAATCTTGGCATGCTGGCAATCTCAGGAACACGAAATTGCTGATGGTATGCTTCAACTGCCTGTAACGGGTCTTCGACGACTTCCTCCTTAACAATCTTTCCATCTTCTTCAATAGACAGTTGATGACCAGAGACGCGGAGAATGGTGCTGGAACCCAGGCCAATAATGGAATAGCGACCCCATTTCTCACCGCCCTGAACAGATTCGAATAAATAGGAATAGGGCTCATCGGCCAGTTTTTTATAGGCACTCAAGGGTGTGTCCATATCCGCGAGTACTTCTCGCATCAACGGGATTCGATTGTAATTGCCTTCGGCAAGTTGTTTGAATTGTTCTGGTGTCATCTAGGCTGCTACCTGAAAAATATTCACCAGGTCTGCCAGTGAGTCGACCACATAGTCTGGTTTGGCAAGGCGAATATCCTGACCAAGATTATACCCATAGCTGACACATAAAACCTGAAATCCAGCAGCACGTGCAGCACTGACATCATTCACCGAGTCGCCGATCATAAGTGACTGTTCCGGCTTAACACCAAAGTATTCAGCTGCATGTAGTAGTGGCAGGGGATCAGGTTTTTTCTTTGCCAGGGTATCGCCACTGATGACAATGCCAAACGCATTCTGAATATTCAGGGTCTCAAGAATTGTATTTGTAAACTGGCTCAGTTTGTTGGTGACGCAGCCAAGTTTAAAACCATTGTTTGCCAGGTAATCCAGACCCTCTCTGACGCCAGCATATAGTTGGCTATGCTTACATGCATTTTCCCTGTAACTGTCTATGAAGATGGGTAAGGCCTTTTCAAATAGAGACGCGTCGGGTTCTCCATCAAAGTCATTAGTAAGGCCACGTTTGACCAGTCGCTCAATACCGTTCCCTACCCATTCCCTGACCTTTGTTTCACCCGCTTCAGGCAGGGAGAGTTCATGTAACATATTATCCAGGCAATAAGTAAGATCAGGCACGGTATCGACCATTGTGCCATCCAGATCCAGCAGTACCATTTCAGGTTGACTTAAAGACATGAAAGTAAGTGATGAGTCAGGCTTATGAACTGGCCAGCTCAGTACGCATGGCATCGATTGTTGTTTTGTAGTCGTCACTACCAAAGATGGCAGAACCCGCGACGAAGGTATCGGCACCGGCTGCGGCAATCTCTCGAATATTGTCTACCTTGACGCCACCATCGATTTCAAGACGAATATCGTAGCCACTGTCATCAATGATTTGTCGTGCCTGTCTTAGCTTATCCAGAGCAGACGCAATAAATGACTGGCCACCAAAACCGGGATTGACCGACATGAGTAGCACCATATCCACTTTATCAATGACATGGCTGAGTATATCCAGAGGTGTTGCCGGGTTAAATACGAGTCCTGATTTGCAGCCGTTGTCACGGATCAGTTGCAGACTTCTGTCCACATGCTCGCTGGCTTCCGGATGGAAAGTGATATAGCTGGCACCTGCCCTGGCAAAATCAGGGATGATTCTGTCAACTGGTTTGATCATCAAGTGCACATCCAGCGGGGCTTCAATGCCGTAATCACGCAAGGCTTCGACAATCACCGGACCAAATGTCAGGTTAGGAACATAGTGATTATCCATCACATCAACATGGACAAAGTCTGCGCCCGCAGCCAGTACCCGAGCAGTGTCATCGCCCAAGCGGGCCATATCTGCTGACAATATTGAGGGGGCAATGATGTAATCAGTCATATCTAGTTATATCTGTTGTAAAACAGTCTGTTAAAGGCCGCAACTCTACCCGATCATGCCAATGATAGCCACTCAGCCTGGTGGTGTAGGTCGCGAACCTGGGATATGAACTTGGGGCATGAATCCATTAGACTGTGACTATGATGCGGACAGATATTTACATAGTAGTTTTTGTGCTGGGTTTTATGCTCAACGGCCAGCTTGCCGCGGAAGATATTAAAGAGCTGAGTCGTGAGCAGCAAATTGCCGAAAAATTAGCTGTGACGGCAGATGTCGATGAAATTATCAGTTTAAAGGCAGCAGGTGGACGTTTTATTGGGCTCTATAAAAGAGCCAGAGTCAGAGTCATGGTCAGTGAAATCAGTGAAACAAAAACCGAAAAAATTAACGGTGTTGTGATCCTGGTGCATGGCATGGGTGCACATCCTGACTGGCCAGATGTGATTTCCCCTTTACGAACGCGATTAACAGAAACTGGTTGGTCGACATTGTCAATTCAGATGCCGATCCTGTCTCCGGAAGAACGCGTTGCCGAATATGGCAAGACACTAAGACTGGCAAATAGCCGAATACAAGCAGCGGTAGATTATCTGCATGGCTGGGAGATTGAGCCGATTGTTCTGCTTGGTTACAGTTTTGGAGCAGCCCAGGCTGCAAATTTTCTGGCAACTAATAAACCTGAGAATGTACAGGCATTCATATCTGTGAGTATGCTGGCGCAAAAATTTTTCAAACCGAAATTGGACGTGTATAAATTTATTGGTGGGATAACTGTTCCCATGCTTGATATCTATGCAGAGAAAGATCTGGAAGATGTCAGACGAGGAATTGACGATCGTCGTCTGGCAGCAAATAAGAATGGCAATACAGAATTTCAACAAATTGAGCTGCAAGGGTCAGGGCACCATTACCTGGGGTTTGAAGATATCCTGGTCGAGCAGATTCAGATTTGGTTACAAAGCATGGCGCCAGTCATGGACGAAACTGCCGAAATTTCCGAAATTTCACCTGAAATCTTGCATGAAAGGCAATAGACTAGTCACAGTGTACGGTTAATAAGCTGTGATGACAGAAGAGGGGGTGCTCAGTGAATCAGGAAGTTGATACGCTTCACGTTCCGGATAAAGATGAACGTACCTGGGGCATGCTTTGTCACCTGGTTGTTTTCACAGGCTATATCATTCCATTAGCCTGGATTATCGGTCCATTGGTTGTCTGGATGATTAAAAGAGACGAAATGCCTTTTGTTGATGATCAGGGGAAAGAGTCTCTAAATTTCCAGATTACCATCATGCTGGCAATGATCGCCTCAGGATTATTGATGTTCATCCTGATTGGTTTTGTGCTCATTTTTGTTGTTGTAATTTTCCAGTTTATTGTTGTTATCATTGCCTCAATCAAGGCAAATGAAGGGGTGTACTATCGTTATCCCCTATGCATCAGGTTT
>QNEM01000088.1 GCA_003645215.1 Gammaproteobacteria bacterium | reverse complement strand
TGAAGCGTTAAAAGTGAAAGGCAAAATAACATGACAGTTAGAGTTGGAGTCTGTGGTGCAGCGGGCAGAATGGGCAAAACCATTCTGGAAGTATGTAATGAGACAGATAATGTCGAAATAGGGGCTGCTATTGAATATAGTGGTTCTTCAATGATTGGTGTCGATGCTGGCGAGCAAGCAGGGATTGGTCAACTCGGTGTCGCCATCACAGATGATATTTCCAAAGTCGCCGATCAGTTTGATGTGCTCATTGACTTTACAGTGGCTACATCATTTACAGATAATCTTGAAAAATGTCATGCCGCTGGTAAAGGGATGGTTATCGGCACAACAGGGCTTGATGATGCTCAAAAGGAACTGATAAACAAGGCAGCCGAGGATGTTCCCATTGTCTTTGCACCTAATATGAGTATTGGTGTGAATCTCTGTTTGAAATTACTGGAAATGGCTGCACAGGTAATTGGCAACGATACCGATATTGAAATTATCGAAGCACACCACAGGCATAAAAAAGATGCGCCTTCCGGTACAGCCTTACGCATGGGTGAAGTGATTGCAGATACGCTAGGCCGTAACCTGAAAGAATGTGCAGTTTATGGTCGTGAAGGCGTCACTGGTGAACGCGAAAAAAATACCATTGGTTTTGAAACCATTCGTGCCGGTGATATTGTCGGTGAACATACCGTTATGTTTGCCTCGGCAGGTGAACGCGTTGAAATTACGCACAAGGCAACTTCCAGAAAAACCTTTGCCTCAGGCGCCGTGAGGGCAGCGCAATGGTTGACGGATAAAGATAAAGGACTGTTTGATATGCAGGATGTTTTGGGAATCTAAATAGAAAATCAGGCTTTTGTCTCTATGGCCCATTAGCCACCCATTCTCTGGCCTGTTCCAGATCTTCATAAGAGAATAATTTAATTTCTGCATTTATAAAGTGACTGGCAATCGTTTCAGCAAAATTACCCACCAGCGAATCTGTTGATAACGCAACACGGGACACCTTTTTGTGATGTTCCTGAACGAATTTAAGGTGGGAAGACAGTCCTGCGAATGACTCCCAACCAGGAAAAGATTTTGTATGAATTAGCAGGCCACCAAACCGGGCAGCTTTCTCAATGTATGGATCAATGATCTTTGCAACATGAATAAAGTCTTCTTTCGACAATGGTCCATCTGGCTCAAGTATCGCGATACCATTGACCTCATCAATCTCTACTGACAGCATATTTTTTACCTTCGTTTAGTGTGATTGCCAAATGCTTGCCTAATAAATGCCTGAATTTTATACGACGAACCGCAACACCAGAAAGGGAACAAGAAAAAACAGGAATATACTTAATTTGTAAAAAGCCATGCTTAGATAGTGAATGGCGTCAAAGCGTTCAATCGATAAGGTGAACCACTTTCCGTGAAAATGATACATCCAGTCATGTGCCAGTGCGAAAAATAGAAACCACAAAAGCAAAATCGCGTAGTTGATAAGTGCACTCCAGCCCAGAACGTCACTGATTAAATCAATATCCATGATATTTCCTCCTGATACGTACGGAGCCTAGTACCTGATTGAAGAAAAATCTTTGATCTAAATCTATTAAAGTTCACTTAATTGGTGTTTCATGTCTTTTACAGCCAATGCATAGCCGCCATCTGCGACATCCAGAAAATGGATGTGATCATTCTCATGATTGAATACCAGGCATGTCATCAGTGCCTTGGCTGAATCATGAATCCCGAAAACAATCATTGCTGATTCTGCAGCTGCCTTACTGGAAGGAGGTATACACATCGTGGCACCATCACTCCCAAAAACATAAGGTACTTTTAACGGTGCAACGGTAGAACCTTTTACGTCTGTAATGAGTACAAACCAGCTCGAAGGCAGGGGGCGATACTAATTTAATTGAGTAATTGCGAGAACTCAGTAAATCCATCGAGGTGTTCATAGAATTTATCAGTAGCTGTCATGAAATTGAGTTACTTGTATGCTAGATCACGGTCCTGGCTGACCCTGGCTGCAATTGCCTGTTATGCGGCTTAAGTACAGGTATCAATTTATCCACCTTTTGCCATATAGCAGTCAGTCAGTTTCACTACCACCACCGAAAACCTCCCAAAATTCGTCTTTGGAGTTACTGCGCGGAAATTCTCCATCAGGAATCGGCAGGTCTAGAAATTCGCATAATGGTGCCCACCCTTCCGTAACTTCGAATATCAACAGGCGATCAGCTGGTATAGATTGTTTAACATCATCAATTCGTTTTTGATATTCAGATAGAACAACCGATTTGTCGTCCATAGCCCCCGCAAAAGTTTGTTCAGCAATAATTTTGTGTGCCATGCCTATGACAGAACGCGGATATTCTTCGGGAATGGTATCTCTGATCTCAAGTACTTTTTTGATAGTGCCAGAAAAGCTGTCCCACCAGCGGTTGGCAGGTCGAGTACTCAACAATATCCTGGATTCCGGGTAAAAATCAGCAAGTTCACGCCAATAGTGGCCACTGGGCCAATCGATTGCCGAGTTATAGCCGACAAACACTTCATCCCAATCAACCTGTTGTCCATCAGCTGCAGCCAACCAATTGGGAAGCTGCTCAGGATTGGCAAAAACTTCCTCCATATGATGGCAGGGACCAAGCCCTAACTGTTCCAGGGCGATTTTTATAGACATAGTGCCAGTGCGACCGAAGCCTGCGCCGATTACCGAAAGCGTCATATTCATTTTCCTCACTACAGATAAAAAACAATATTAAAGAATAAGCGATATTGTACCGTTATGTGTAACTGGATGTGAGAAGCAATCACTTTAAGTCTGGAGGAATACCCCCATTGCTCATACCATTGCTGCAAATCACCGGAGGCCATGACTTTCTGGATGGTGACGATGATAATAATGATCTTCTTGAAGACGAAGAAGGTAATGACCTATTATATACAGGGCTAAATCAGGCAGTATGAATATATCCAGTTATTCGAAAACTAATTAGTGGAGATTCTATTAATGTCGCGGAAAGATATAGAGTTCAAAACAGAAGATAAGGTAACTTTGCGCGGCTGGCTGTATCTACCCGATGAGTCGAAAGGCACTGTCCCGGCGATAGTAATGGCGCACGGCTATTCGGCCGTTAAAGAGATGTATCTTGATAAATTTGCAGAGGTCTTTGCTGCTGCAGGATTGGCTGTACTTGTTTACGACAATCGTAACTTTGGTGCCAGCGAAGGTGAGCCCAGACAGGAAATTGACCCCTGGGCCCAGGTTCGTGACTATCGAGATGCGATCACTTTTGCCAGTTCGTTGCCAGAAATTGATGACACCCGGATAGGAATTTGGGGGTCAAGTTATAGTGGAAGCCATGTTCTGGTGGTTGCAGCCATTGACCGGCGAGTTAAATGTGTAGTTTCTCAAGTACCCATGATAAAAGGACTGGAGAATGCCCGTCGCCTGGTTCGGGCAGATATCTGGGCTGCAGTTCGCCAGATGTTTGATGAGGACCGAGCTGCCCGCTACGCCGGTAAACAACCAGCGATGATCCCTGTGGTCGTTCCACCGGACACACCTTTTGAACCGTGTGCACTGCCCACACCAGATTCATGGCAATGGTTTATAGACACATACGAACAACGAGCACCTTCGTGGAAAAACGAAGTGACGCTTCGGTCGGTGGAGATGTTCCATGAATATGAGCCGGGTGTTTACGTTCCAGCCATAAGTCCCACGCCACTCTTAATGGTTCTGGCTCGTGAGGATCATCTGACCGTGGTTGACCTGGCCCTTGCCGCTTATGAAGAAGCCCGTGAACCGAAAAAACTGGTCATACTGAATGGCGGACATTTTGGAGCCTATGTCGAAACATTTGATGAATCCAGTTCTGCTGGCAGAGACTGGTTTGTCCAGCACCTGCTGGATTAACACTGAAGATAATCAAAAGAGTCGATGCACTTATACTGCAAAAGCATGGTACTCGGTACTTCCTTGGGGGGGGTGCGAAGTTGCGAGGGGCATTGTAAAAAACAGATCAAATTTGTTTTTATCTAAACAAATGCAATCTCATCCGTCATCCCATCTAGCTCTTCCGTTTTCTCCACCTCTGTGAAGAAAAATACAAGCGTGATTTCTCAGGTGAGATCGAGTCCAGCTAACGTGTAAATGAAATGAGTGGAGCGAAAATATTATGACTGCCTAACCGCTAGTTATGTGTGTGGCAGATCATCACGAAAAATGGATAGCTACAATCCTGACAGCCTCATTCCCTAAAACTTTGGTTTTATGTCCCTTTCCGGTTGTATCATCAAGTAACAGCACATCGCCAGCTCTACGTGTCGTTATTTCTCCATCAGCTACTTCAAACTCACACTCACCGGACATTAGAATTATCCATTGCCGTACAGGAGTAAGATGCCAATCTCCGCACCACCCGATTGGTAACTCTAGAAAAATGCTATTGTCGGCAGATTCCAGAGCTGAGGTATTCAAATGTGGTGTTGGTGGAGCGTAATCCTTTGCTTTCAGGTTAATGCCCTTCGTTTCAAAATGAGAGCACCCTTCATCGTCCGAAAATATTCTCAGGTATTCAATAGTTTTCATAAGTTACTCCCACTATAAGCACATGAGGTCTCGCAACACCACACACACAAAGTAGAGCGAGGAACATCGGCACTTTCTGTGATCAGAGTGCATGCGATTGTTAGCTAATTTTTTCATAAAGTTCTCCGAGGTTTTCTACTGTTATCGTAGGTTCAATCCCCCATGGGTCAAAGATAGCATCTCTTGAACGCTGAACCCAGGCAGCGCGCATTCCTGCAGAAATTGCACCTATAACATCAAATGGATTACTTGAGATTAACCACGCATTACTTCCAGATGCCCCGGATTTTCTTAAAAAGTGACTATATACAGCAGGGTTTGGTTTAAATGATTTAAGATCGTCAACACTAACAACCCCAAGAAAAAAATCCCTTATACCAGCGGCTACAAGTAACTTCTCTACAGCGTCTTCACTACCATTAGAAAATGCGAATAGACGAAAATCAGCTGCCTTCAATCGTGCCAACCCATCTTCCACATCCTTGAATGCAGGAAGTGTACGGTAATTGCCAAGTAGCTCATGCTTTTGGTCTTTTGTGAGAGTAACTTTGTAGAATGCACAGGTATAGTCAAGGGCATTGCTGATACAGACAGCAAAGTTCTCGTAATTCTGCATTAGACCCCGGCGAAAGGAATATTCCAGTTGTTTCTCTCGCCAGGTTTGAGAGAAATCTTTTGCTTTTTCTCCTATTAACTCTTGTAACCTGGAAACAACACCATGTGTATCAATTAAGGTTCCATATACATCAAAAGCAAGTGTTACTGACATTCAATTCTCCAGTTCTATCGATGGCTATCCAGGGTTTAAGGGACACTTTGTCCGATAAAGCGTTAAAGGTATTTTCAGGAACTTCATTAAAACCATCCTTGTTTCAAATAGATAGAGTTGCATACGAGTATAGTTCCTGTATATCCAGGGTGTCTACTTGCAGTACATAGATGCACGAATACTGTGTTCACATGGAGGTGAATGAACAGTGGGCATGTTCTATATCCAGTGCCGAAGTGCCCCTGACGCTATGGCTATTGTAATAAAACGGCATTTATTAAAATGACTGCAATAAATTACTAAATGGTGTGAAAAGTCCTCTGGAAGATCTTTAGTGTTATCATTTCCGCATGAGTGAAGTGAAAGTAAGTGCTGCAGTGGCTCTAATTATTACTGAATGTGATTCACCTTCTGTGCTTTTATTAAAGCGAGCCAAAAACACAAATGATCCATGGTCTGGTCAGTGGGCCTTCCCTGGTGGGCGGCGGGAAGAGGCTGATGAGGATTTACTTGATACCAGTATCAGGGAAACTTACGAAGAATGTGGTTATCAGTTATCAAGAGACGAACTTATTATGACATTGCCTCATGCTTTTGCGGGTAACTATTCCGGCTTTCCTGTAATGGTCGCGCCCTTTCTGTGGAAGGTTAAAGATAGAGGAAAATTACAGCTGGATAGTACCGAGATGGAAGCTGCACGATGGCAGGAAATTGAACATCTTAAAGACACGACTTTGCATAAAGATGATCTTGTTATTCCAGATTACCCGAAACACAGTTTTTCATACGTGATGCTGGATGATGTGCCACTCTGGGGTTTCACTTACCGGGTATTGATGGATTATCTTAATCAGCATGATGCCTCTTGACTTCTTCCTGAATAAAATAAGATAGTCGTTATGAATCGTTCTACCATTGGCTTATTCATTGGCCCATTATTATTTTTAATGTTCCTGTTTATGCCACAACCGGAGGGTCTGAGTCAGCAGGGCATGATGGTTGCGGGGATTGCAGTACTGATGGCATCCTGGTGGATAACGGAAGCCATACCCATTCCGGCTACTGCATTAATTCCAATTGTTCTATATCCACTTCTAGGTGTCATGGCACCAGCTGAAGTGACACAGTCTTATGCACATCATTTGATATTTCTGTTTATGGGTGGATTTATGATCGCGGTGACTGTCGAGAAATGGAACCTGCATCAGCGTATTGCATTGAACACGATTCGCATTGTCGGCATGACACCTGATCGAATCATTCTTGGGTTTATGATTGCCACTGCATTTCTTTCCATGTGGATCAGTAACACCGCTTCAACCATGATGATGTTGACTGTGGGGCTGGCAGTCTTACATCAAATTGCCAGAGAGATAGATGCTGATGCTACAACGCATAATATTGATACTCGTGAGGGACATTTCCGTTTCGGTATCGCGCTGATGTTAGGTATTGGTTATTCAGCATCCATTGGTGGGGTATCGACGCTGATAGGTACTGCACCAAACCTGGTCTTTGCCGGAATTATTGAAGATACCTATGGCATCAGTATCAGCTTTTTACAATGGATGTTGTTTGGTGTGCCCCTGGCAATAGTTATGCTTGCGATCACATGGTTCTATCTGACAAGAATCGCTTATCCCAGTGAGATTGATCATTTGCCCGGTGGTGAAATAACGATACGCAATGAGATAGAAGCGCTGGGTAAAATTAGCAGTCAGGAAAAGAAAGTGTTGTTCGTATTTTCTTGTGTTGCCGCAGCCTGGATATTAAGAGGCGTGCTGGATATCAAGGCATTGCATTTGATTAAAGATTCTACGATTGCAATGGCAGGTGCATTAGTATTATTTGTGATCCCATCTGACTGGGCCAAGCGTGAATTTTTGCTCGACTGGAAGACAGCTGTGACAATTCCATGGGATATTCTGATTTTATTTGGTGGTGGTTTTGCACTGGCAAAAGGATTTAGTGAATCAGGCCTGACAACTTTCCTTGCTGGTCAATTATCTGTCCTGCAAGGAAGCAATATTCTTTTCATCATCGCTATTGTGACTTTGCTCGTCATATTTCTGACAGAACTCACATCAAATACAGCAACTGCAACATTGACCTTACCGATCATGGCCGCATTGGCGGGCGCTATGCAGATTCATCCTTATGGTTTGATGGTATCAACCGTTATTGCTGCCTCATTTGCATTTATGTTACCTGTCGCCACACCTCCTAATGCGATTATATTCAGTAGTCGTTATGTCACTATTCCACAAATGATGAAGGCTGGCATCTGGCTGAATTTAATAGGTGTGCTATTGATAAGTCTGTTTGTCATGTTTCTGTTACCTTTTGTCTGGGGAATTGATATTCATTTATATCCAGAAACATTT
>QNEM01000087.1 GCA_003645215.1 Gammaproteobacteria bacterium | reverse complement strand
TACGAGAATTATTACACCCAAAAAATGATGCTATTGAATTGCCTTATTCATTGGCATTGGCAACAGTGGATGTTGGCAGTAAAAGTTACCAACATAAACTGGAACAGACCGAGGTTTACCATATATTGCAGGGCCATGGTCGAATGTTCATTGAAAATGAAGACAATAAGGTGGATGCTGGTGATGGCATCGTCATACCTGCCGAGGCGTTGCAGTGGATCGAAAATATTGGTAGTGAACCGTTGGTATTTGCTGTGATTGTGAGTCCGCCCTGGACGAAAGATGGCGATATGAGGGTAAACCAGGGAAAATGAAATTTTGTAATCAATGCGGTGCTGGAATCATCAGAAAAATTCCTGCAGGAGACAATCGCTTACGTTACGTTTGTATTTCCTGCGAAGAAATTCATTATCAAAACCCTAATATAGTGACAGGTTGTATTCCTGAATATGAAGGCAAGGTACTCATGTGTAAACGTGCCATTAAACCACGATATGGTTACTGGACCTTGCCTGCAGGGTTTATGGAACTTGAGGAAACTTCACTTGAGGCTGCTTTGAGAGAGACGCTTGAAGAGGCAAATGCGAGAGTGGACGTTCTGGATCTCTATGCGGTCTTTAATCTTCAGTATGCTGGCCAGGTTTATATGATGTATCGATCACAGTTGCTGGATCTGGATTTTTCTGCAGGAGAGGAAAGTCTGGAAGTGAGATTATTTACCGAGAGTGAAATTCCCTGGGACGAAATTGCATTTACAACAATAAAACAGACGCTGAAATTCTATTTTAAGGATCGGCGTAATAAGAAATTTAATTTACATACCGGTGATATCATCAAACATGATGATGGCAGATATGATTTCCGGGCAGGGCCGGAATCCAGGGATGAAGACTGAATTTGGTTTGTTATTAAAGACTCTAGTCGTCGACCTCAAGCCATCTGGTATAACTACACTCGTAGCATTTCCCATCCACAGTAACCTGATCGCCTTGTGAGAATGCTGCATCATTCCAGTAACAGTTCTCATTCTGCAGATCCATTCTTACTGTTGCTTCTTCACTCATGGGACCAAGAATTTCTGATGTGTTTTTAGATGGGTCAGGTGCTTCAACTTCTACAGGGTTGCTGTTTGACATGAGTAGTCCTCCTGGTAGTTTTGAACTTAAGCATAAATGTTCGGCGGGGTTTCTGCTAGTAGTTTTGTCGTTTAGCGACATTCGTCATACCGGCCTTGTGCGGGAATCCAGTAAAATAAGAGTAGTTATACTTTGATGTTTTGATTCCGCCTTCTAGCGGCGTGATACTTTTCTTTGTACAGACTAAAGAAAAGTATCCAAAAGAAAACTGCCCCTGACAGCAAGGCCTGCGGCTCCCCTCGTCAGTCAGCAGTGATTACGGGGACACGGCTACATGACTTCCTCGACTCTGTCTCCTGATTCGTTCTACCTCCTGCATCCATGCAGTCGTGTCATGAAGCCGCTTGTCTGCACGTCCTGTGCAGCTACCCCTATCACTACTTCCTTCCTCGGCTTGATAAAAGGGGACTTAACTGCAGAACATTTACGATAGTGGTATAACAATAAAAATGAGTTTATCCTGAGGCATTACTTCTCGTTACTAAAGGAATAGAGATGAAAATACCTCAGATCGATAATCTGCTTGAAAGAAGAGCGCGCTTTACCCCTTTAATACCCAATATACGCGCTACTGCGGCTCAGTATATAAGAAAAATAAGCGGACGCTCCGTCCGCTTATTAACAAGTTATATCGCATGAATCCTAATTTAGAATTTGGAATTAAGGCAGTAATAAATACTATTGCGGTATTGATAGTAACTGTCCAAGTAATTGCACTAATATTTATTGTTATTACTGGAAATATAGGTGCTGCTGGTGCTCAAGGGTTTAAGATGGTTTATGCTTTTTGTTATTGGAGTATTTCTGCATTAGGAATGAGTGCTGCCCTACCATGTTTATATTTTTCAATTAAATATGTCCTAATACCAAAAAACTTAAAACTTAAAATGTTTGGTATTACTCTCGCACTATTTATCCCTGCAATAAATTGGTTACTACTCCTATATAATATTGAATTTGCTAACGAATTTGGTTATGAATTAGAGAAAGTTTTTAGTATAAAAAAAGAATATTGGATCTTTTCAGTTTCAGTTCTTATAGTTATTGCAACCCAAATATTGTTGCCATTGAAAGCAACCCAATTTATTAACAAAAAATTGCAATATAACCAATCGCTCAAGCACGACGCGCAACAACGCGCGTCTTAGCTCAACCGTTGAGATCAACGAAGGGATAAATCCCGTTTTGCCTTGCCGGACTGTTTGCCATCGGTAGCGTAAAAATCATAGGGATGTGATTTTTAGTTCAACTGAGCTAGGGATGCGAATTTGAACGGCGCGTTGGCGATGGTGAGCAGTTCGGGGAGCCCCAAGTGTTTATTTGGGGCCAAGGCATTAGGGCACCGTCTTTCTTGGTTACTTCTTGTGGGGTGTGCAACAAGAAGTAACTCGCCATGAAGACGAAATCAAAACTAAACAAAGAATAAAGATATTTAGCATTGACTGGATACTGGCATGCGCCAGTATGACGATAGAAGTAAAGGGTCTCCGCAAACGGCGAAACCTAACCGCTACCGCTTCATTGCATCAAAAAATTCTGCATTACTCTTGGTGGCTTTAAGTCGCTCCATCAGAAATTCCATTGCCGCCAGGTCATCCATCGGATGCAATAACTTGCGAAGGATCCATATCTTCTGCAGATCATCTTCAGCGGTCAGTAATTCTTCGCGACGTGTTCCTGAGCGATTAATGTTGATGGCAGGATAGATGCGTTTTTCGGCGATATTTCTGTCCAGATGCAATTCCATGTTACCTGTGCCTTTGAATTCCTCGTAGATAACATCATCCATGCGTGAACCTGTATCAACCAGTGCGGTGGCAATGATGGTCAGGCTGCCGCCTTCTTCGATATTACGGGCAGCGCCAAAAAAGCGTTTTGGTCTTTGTAATGCGTTGGCATCAACACCACCGGTAAGCACCTTGCCTGAGGCAGGAACCACGGTGTTGTAGGCACGAGCAAGACGAGTGATTGAATCAAGCAGGATGACCACATCTTTTTTATGTTCAACAAGACGTTTTGCGCGTGCGATAACCATTTCAGCAACCTGGACATGTCGGCTTGCGGGTTCATCAAAGGTGCTTGATATGACTTCGGCCGTGGTAGTTCTTTCCATCTCGGTGACTTCTTCAGGACGTTCGTCAATCAGAAGAATAATCATATGACAGTCAGGGTTATTGTGAGAGATGGACTTTGCCAGGCTTTGTAGCATCATTGTTTTACCCGCTTTTGGAGGTGAAACAATCAATCCACGTTGACCTTTACCGATGGGAGACATCAGATCGATGATTCTTGGCGTGATGTCTTCGGTACTGCCATTACCCATTTCCAGCGTTAATCGGTCGTTAGCAAATAACGGAGTCAGATTTTCAAAGAGTATCTTGCCCTTGGCTTTTTCCGGGGGTTCAAAATTGATTTCTTTAATTTTAAGCAGTGCAAAATAACGTTCACTGTCTTTTGGCGGTCTGATTTTTCCGGCAATATTATCGCCGGTTCGCAGGTTAAATCTTCTTATCTGGCTTGGAGAGACGTATATATCGTCTGGGCCAGCGAGATAGGAACTATCTGCTGATCTAAGAAATCCAAAACCATCCTGTAGAATTTCCAGTACACCATCGCCATAGATATCCTCACCTTTTTTTGCGTGTGCCTTGAGAATCTCAAAAATGACATCCTGTTTGCGGGATCTTGCCAGGCCATCAAGGCCAAGTTCTTCTGAGAGAGATACGAGTTCTGTTGCGGGTTGTTGCTTAAGTTCGGTAAGGTTCATAGGTGTGGTCTGGTTTCATATTGATATGGAATTGTGAAAACGTGCTTAAAACACGCTTGTGGATCTGGATCTGTTTTGTTTAAAAACTTTAAATAAATTATGTTTTGGAGAGTTGCTACTAAAAATCGAGAATGACTTTCTCTACTTATGTCCTAAAACTAGCATGTCGCTAGCAATTCGTCCAGTAAAAACCGCAACTTAAATAGTACTATCGATAAAAGCAGCGAGTTGAGATTTAGACAGTTGTCCAACTTTTGTACCAATCACGTCCCCATCCTTGAATATCATTAAAGTTGGAATGCCTCTAACGACATATTTCTGTGGTGTTTGCTGATTATCATCAACATCCATCTTGGCGATGATTAGTTTACCTTCGTATTCGCCAGAAATTTCTTCGAGTACGGGGGCAATGGCCTTGCATGGGCCGCACCATTCTGCCCAGTAATCGACCAAAACCGGTGTATCTGATTTTAATACTTCTTCTTCGAAGCTAGAATCTGTAACATGTATGATGTTTTCGCTCATTAATCTAGATTGTCCCTTTATTGCTTTTGCGGAAAGAATCTTAATTTCAACGAAATTAGGACACGATTGCAAGCCAAACCGGTTAATTAAATTGAAATTCTTATGAATGCACCACATACGACGGATGTCGAATTCAGTCAGTTAGGTCTGGATGACCGCCTACTCAAGTCACTTGATGAGCATAGCCTGACACACTGCACCGCGATTCAGGCGGAATGTTTACCAATAGCCCTTGCCGGGAAAGATGTTGCTGGACAGGCACAAACGGGGACCGGTAAGACAGCGGCTTTTTTACTGACAATCATGCAACATTTACTGGATAAGCCGGAACGCCCCGGGCGAAAACAGCAGCAACCGAGGGCAATCATAATTTCCCCGACCAGGGAGCTCGCCATCCAGATTCACAAAGATGCGGTGATGCTCAATGCCCATGCCGGACTTTCATTAGGCCTGGTTTATGGTGGCGTAGACTATGAAAAACAGCGCAACAGTCTGAACGAGAAAATAGATATCCTGATTGGCACGCCAGGGCGTCTGATCGATTATCACAAGCAGAATGTATACAGTCTCAAGGGTATTGAGATTGTAGTTCTGGATGAAGCAGATCGCATGTTTGATCTGGGTTTTATCGCTGATATCAGATACATGTTCAGACGTATGCCACCACCGGAAAACAGACAGAATATGTTGTTTTCAGCGACACTGTCACATCGGGTCACCGAACTGGCCTACGAGCATATGAACAGCCCTGAGAAGATCATTATTAATCCTGATCAGGTGACGGCTGAAAACGTCAAGCAGACCATGTATCACGTTGCCAATGATGAAAAGATTCCCTTGCTTCTGGGGTTAATGAAACGAATTGATCCAAAACGCTCCATTGTCTTTGTCAATACAAAACGAGCAGCGGAAAGAGTCTGGTCCTATCTCGAAGGCAACGGCTTTCATTCGGCTGTGTTATCAGGGGATGTGCCACAGAACAAACGGCAGCGATTATTCAAGGAATTTTCGGAAGGCAAACTTCCAGTGCTGGTTGCTACCGATCTGGCAGCAAGAGGTTTGCATGTTCCAGAAATCAGTCACGTATTTAATTACGATTTACCCCAGAATGCCGAGGATTATGTGCATCGTATTGGCCGAACCGCGCGAGCGGGGGCCTCGGGCGATGCAGTCAGTTTTGCCTGTGAAGAATTTGTCTATTCACTAATGGAAATTGAAGAATATATAGGTCATAAATTACCCGCCAGTGAGATCGTGGCTGGTATGCTGGCTGAGCCGAAACCACCAGTGAAAATAGAACGCAAGCGTTCCGGGGGTGGAGGAAAAGGGCGTAATAATGGTGGGGGTCGTAACAGATCAAACAGGTCTTCTTCAAGAAGGAGATAGTTGCAAGGACCCCAGCCCGGCAGAATCAGGCGGTGAATATTAACGGGAATCGTGAGAATGGCATTTTGCGGAACGATAATATTTGCTATTCTGAACCATCATCAATAAGTTACTTGTATCAATATTTCGGGGACAAGACATGCTTGGCCATATTTGTGGAAAAACTGTTCGATTACTGATGCTCCTGTTTGTATTGAGTCAGGTGGTTGCATGTGGTCAAAAAGGCAAGCTCTACCTTCCTGATGAGCAACAATCATCACTTATGCCTGCAACATCGTCAGCCACTTTATTTGTTACTTCATTAGCCTGATTCGAAATAAAATGAATTTATTCGCCTATCATAGCGGCCAACTTTGTGCCGAGGGCGTAGCGCTTGCTGATGTTGTAAAACAATTCGGCACCCCCTGTTATGTCTATTCCAGATCAGCAATTGAGCAGCAATGGCAGGCGCTGGATTCAGCTTTGGCTGCACAAAAACATCTGATCTGTTATGCCGTAAAGGCCAATTCAAATCTGGCCGTACTCAATATTCTGGTAAGACTCGGTTCAGGTTTTGATATTGTCTCTGTAGGCGAGCTTGAACGTGTGCTCAAGGCTGGGGGAGATGCAGGCAAGATTGTGTTTTCTGGTGTTGGTAAAAAAGCCAATGAAATGCAACGCGCACTGGAAGCCGGGATTAAGTGTTTCAATGTGGAATCACTGGCAGAACTGGATCGTTTGAATGAGGTTGCTGCTGCGATGGGAAAAATTGCACCGGTATCATTGCGCGTGAATCCGGATGTCGATGCAGAGACACATCCATATATCGCCACAGGTCTGAAAGAAAATAAATTCGGGATAGCTTTCGAAGATGCGCTCACAGGCTATGAGAAAGCCCACTCAATGGCAAATCTCAATGTCGTTGGTATCGATTGTCATATCGGCTCGCAGATCACCAGTATGTCTCCATTCATTGATGCACTTGATCGTCTGCTGGGACTGGTGCAGGAAGTTGAAACGACCGGGATCACACTTGAACATATTGATATTGGTGGTGGACTAGGTATTCAGTACCAGGATGAAATACCACCATCAGCACAGGAATATGCAGATGAAGTATGTGCAAAATTTGCCAACACGGATCATGAACTCATCATTGAGCCTGGTCGTAGCATTGTTGGTAATGCCGGTGTGTTATTAACCAAGGTCGAATTTCTGAAACAAACACCAGATAGAAATTTCGTAGTTGTAGATGGGGCGATGAATGATTTAATACGGCCTTCTTTATACAGTGCCTGGCACGATATTTTGCCTTTGAATGAACAAGAAGCTGAGACAGACGAATTAGTCGATATCGTCGGGCCTATTTGTGAGACCGGAGATTTTCTTGGTAAGGAACGTTATTTAAATTTGCAACAGGGCGATCTGTTAGCCGTGTGTTCAGCGGGAGCTTATGGATTTAGCATGGCATCGACCTACAACTCACGTCCGAGAATCTGTGAGGTTATGATAGATGGGGATCAAGTTTTTGAGATCAGGAAGAGAGAGACGGTTGAGAATTTGATGGTTGGAGAGTCGTTGCTGCCTGATTAGTTGTTGATTATTTTCCGTCATTCCCGTGAAAATAGGAACCCAGTACTTCTGTCGTCATACTGGCGTATGCCAGTATCCAGTCAACAATAGGTACCTTTATTCTTTTTTAGAATTGATTCCGCCTTTTATCGGCGTGATACTTTTCTTTGTACAGACTAAAGAAAAGTATCCAAAAGGTCGCTCTTGTGCATCCGTGCACCCGCGACATTCGTGCATCCTGCACATCAAAACTGCCCCTGAGATCGTGTCCTGCGGATACCCTCGCAGCTATATGATTTCTTAAGGTCGCGGATACAAGACTTCCTCGACTCTGTCTGGAAAACTTGTTCCTGACGTTTTCAACCGAATATGTCCTATATTCGTCCTGATTCGTTCTACCTCCTGCAT
>QNEM01000086.1 GCA_003645215.1 Gammaproteobacteria bacterium | reverse complement strand
TCAATGGGTTAATGGCAATCCCTAACCTGATTGCATTGCTCTTGCTAAGCCCGGTGATTTTTTCAGTCACCCGTGAATATTTTTCCAATGAACAATAATAATTACACTGGGCAAAACAAACAGACCCAAATCAAATAGAACATGGAACTCGACTAATGCAACTGTTAAAAAGTATTGATGAAGTCGCCTACCAGGCATTACATGAAGACCTGGGGGACGGTGATCTGACAGCAAATTTACTGCCGGAAGATGCACAAATAAAAGCACGATTGATTACCCGCGAAGATGCGGTGCTTTGTGGTACCTGCTGGTTCGACAGCGTCTTTAAGCAACTAAACGAGAATATTGATATTCAATGGCGCGTTAAAGATGGCGACGACATCGTTGTAGATCAGGAATTATGTATCTTGGAAGGCTCAGCTCGTGCTGTATTAACTGGCGAGCGTACGGCAATGAATTTTATCCAGACCTTATCGGGCACAGCAACAACGGCTCGTGAATATGCGAAAATTCTGGAAGGCACTACAACAAAATTACTGGATACACGTAAGACCATTCCTGGTTTAAGAGAAGCACAAAAATATGCGGTTCGTAGCGGTGGTGGTTATAACCATCGACTTGGTCTGTTTGATGGTATTTTACTCAAGGAAAACCATATTGCAGCATCTGGCTCTATTGCCAATGCAGTTAGCACAGCAAAAGAACGCTACCCGGAAACACCCGTTGAAGTTGAAGTCGAAACACAGGATGAATTGAAAGAAGCTATTGATGCCGGGGCAGATATCATCATGCTGGATAACTTTTCGCTGGAAGATATGCGTGAAGCCGTTGTGATTACCAATGGACGCGCAAGGCTGGAAGCCTCAGGCGGATTTGATATGAAGACCTTGCGTGAGACAGCAGAAACCGGGGTTGACTATATCTCCGTCGGCGCACTGACCAAACATGTCAGGGCCCTGGATCTATCCATGCGTTTTTTTGAATAATCTGACATCAATAGTTAATAGCCCATCAATTTGTATGATTCTGGCATTCCGACTGCTATACTATACACGTATAGCAATTGATAATTCGAGGATATTCTGATGTTAGCCATTCGCCTACCGGCCAAGATTGAGAAGCGTTTAAGTACCTTAGCCAAACGTACCGGTCGCACTAAAACCTATTACGCCACTGAAGCGATTCTCCAGTATATGGATGATTTAGAAGACATCTATCTGGCTGTAGATCGGCTGGAGAAAGCCGGCCTACGCTGGACTCAAGATGACCTGGAGCGAGGCGTTGACCTGGACAGTTGAATGGGACGACAAAGCTCGCCGCGAACTCCGTAAACTAAATCCCGATCTGCAAAAAACCATACTGCGTTATTTTCGTGAACGGATCATGGTGGATGATGACCCAAAGCGTTTTGGCAAACCATTAAAACACGAGTTACAAGGTTTGTGGCGTTATCGTCTTGGAGATTATCGTGTGATCTGTCAGATCCAGGATGAGCATTTAGTTGTTCTGGTATTAGCCATCGGCCACCGTCGTAATATTTATCAATAGGTTTTTTCAGCGCTGCGTGTATGTACTGTAAAGAATATGGATTATGAAACAGGTGTCAGACTTAAACCTGACACCTGCTTATGACTCTTAATGCTTCACTTTCCTTTCTAAAGTTTGCTTTTGACCAACTCATAGATTTCGCTGGTCTGACCATCCACACCTTTCAAAATCTTCTCCAGCTCGGTTGATCTTTCTTCTGCAAAGGCCTTGTCCTTGATGCTACCAACATTGATGTAGACATTCAGTGCCGCACTTTTAAGCGCAGCATCTGCAGCTACCACGGCAACACCTGCATCACTAATAACATTCAGATTACCTTTTTCAGCGGCGCCTCTACACAGTTCAATGGCTTCAGCACAAGCACGTGCGCAATTCAAAGGCACGTCTGTTGCCTCTTTCAATGCAGCCTGAATTTCTTCGCTACGCGCAGCCTTGTCCTCGTCCGTTTCTTTAGGCAAGCCATACGATGCCATCAGGCGATCAAATACCTCGACATCAGCCCGGATCATATCAGTCATACGATCACGTAATGCTTCGGCCTGTTTCAGGACATCCTTAAGGTCATCCTCAACTTCTTCATAACCTTTTTTACCGACTGTTAAATTACAGACCATGCTTACTAAAGCAGCACCCATAGCCCCCATAACTGCAGCACCACTACCACCACCTGGCGTTGGTGCACTACTGGCAAGTTCGTCCAGGAAAACCTGGAGTGATTTATCTTTTATCATTATATGTACCTTTTAAAATAAGAATTGTGACCACAACGCAGGCGATTATAGGCCAGATTGCATCATCTTCGAAATTTTGCAATATTCAGTTTTAATATCAATAGATTAGAGACAAACAGAACTGATTTTCCGAGATTTTTCTCTACTCCATCGTGTGCTAGTATACAGTCCAGACGAAAGCCAGCCATAGTTCGCTGTGCTTGCGTGTATAGCCTGTATAAAAATAAAACATCAACATTACGCAAAGAATAATAAATTTCAGCTATATAGTTAGAGGAATCACCATGAAAAAACTACTTTTCCAGTTAGACACAGACGCCCATCCCGCTGTATTTGATACAGTTGTTGCCTATGATGGTGGCGCAGACCATGTCATAGGGCACGGAAACTGCGCCCCGGACAACGTTACACCATTAGTAGAGGGAGCTATCTTTACGCGCGCGCCCAAAGAAAAAAAATACACGGCCCTTTTTGTCGGTGGCAGCGATATGATGGCCGGAGAAGCCTTGTTCAAGGCGGTACAAAATAATTTTTTCGCAGATTTCCGCGTTTCAGTCATGCTTGACAGCAATGGTAGCAACACCACAGCGGCTGCCGGTGTTGCCAAACTCATGACCAGTGGAGCCATTGCCGGAAAGAAGACGGTGATACTCGCAGGAACTGGTCCCGTAGGACAACGTGCCGCCGTGATGATGGCGAAAGAAGGTGCAGACGTGACCATCACGTCCCGTGAAATGGCCCGTGCTGAACAGGCATGTAAAAATATTAAAGCAAGTTTTGACGTTGATGCAACACCTGTTGAGGCCCCTGATAATGAAGCACGTGCCAAGGCCATTGAAGATGCTCAGGTGGTGTTTGCCACAGGTGCAGCTGGTGTCGAGTTGCTCGAGCCAAAACATTGGCAGGACAACGCAAACCTGGAACTCATCGCTGATGCTAACGCAACACCGCCTCTGGGTGTTGGCGGCACTGAGATGTTTGATCGTGGCGAAGAAAGGAATGGCAAGATTGTCTGGGGCGCGATTGGCTTCGGCACATTAAAACTTGCAGTACACAGGGCCAGCATCGAAAAATTATTCGAAAGTAATGATCAGGTGTTTGATGCTGAAGAAATATTTGCGCTTGCCAAGGAAATGGCATAAGGAAAATGGCATAATAAGCTTCACTCAAACAAACACTGGTCAACTTCAATGCTACTTAGCTTTGTGATTCTGGCAAACCGATGTTAAGCCTGAAAATAAATTTGAATAAAAAATCATTAATATTTTCTCTGCTCTGCATTATGGCATTGATGCAATACTCAAATGCCTGGGCAGCGAGCTATGAAGAGGGTAAAAAGGCTTATCTGGACAAGGATTATGCGCAGGCACTGGCAATTCTTGAACCACTGGCTGAAAAAGGAAATTCCCAGGCGCAGGTCACACTGGGCATCATGTATGACTTTGGGCATGGCGTTGCCAAAGATCCTGCCAAGGCAATCGAGTGGTATATCAAGGCAGCAGAACAGGGCATCCCTGTTGTACAACATGACGTTGGTGTTAAATACTTTCAAGGTCAGGGCGTTGAGCAGGATTATCTAAAAGCAGCGTATTGGTGGGAACAATCAGCCAATGCCGGTTTGGCCGATTCCCAGTTTAATCTGGGCTTGTTGTACTATCGTGGTATAGGACTGGAGGTCGACTATCAAAAGGCTTCAGACCTGTTCATCTCGGCGGCAGAACAGGATCATCCTCATGCACAATACAGCCTGGCTGTTATGTACGCATTTGGCCAGGGCCTGGATAAAGATTACGAGCAAGCATTAAAATGGTTCAGAAAATCAGCATCACACGATGTCGCACAGGCGCAATTCAATCTGGGCGTATTTTACGAGAATGGTTACGGCCTTGATGTAAATATTCCTACAGCTAAAAAATGGTATGCACTTGCTGCCAAAGGTGGCTTGGCCGAAGCAAAATCAAAACTTTCTGAACTTGAACAGTCAGACAAAAAACCCATCCAGCATCCTGATGTCGCCAAGCTTGCAAGTAGTCAGCCTGTTCAGGCAAAGCCCCCTGTTAAGACAAAAACTCCTGCTAAGGCAAAGACCAGGATGTCTGGAAGTAGCAGTATCAAAAGAGAAGACTGGGTCATGCAACAACCTGTCGACGCATATACACTGCAACTCTCAAGTTTGCTCAATGAAAAAGACCTGATTCGTTTTATCCAGAAAAATCAGCTGGTGGGCAATGCTGCCTACATTGAAGTCGTTATTAAAGGGAAGACCAGGTACAACGCTCTTTACGGGAGTTATCCAACATATGCCCAGGCAAAAGATGCAATCTCTACGCTTCCTGCAAGTCTGGGAAAAAATAAACCCTGGATAAGAAACTTTCGCATCCTGCAAGATTTAATCAATCAATGATGAAAAGTTTCTTGAACATAACAATAGCAATCTGATTCAACCGGCCATTTAAAAAGAGATTTGTATGTCAACGTTTAGTGATATTCTGACAGGAGAAGAGGAAGATCTGGTCAAAATATTTTATAGCTTCCGCGCGCAAAAGAATCCGGACGATAATAAAAATAATCTTGCCACAGCTGCCAAGAAACTCAAGCTCAAACCAGCGCAAGTCATTCTTGCACTGGGGTTTAACGGAAACATCAGGAACCTGGATGAAATTTACACCGCTCTTGGCTTTACCAGCCTGGAGGAACTTACCAAAGAAAGAAATGAAATCTATATCAATGATATATATCAGTATATTTCGCTGGACAATATACTGACACTGTATAGCACCGTAAAAAATGAGAATGAGACATTACAGGTGATGCAATATCTTTTGAAAAACAGGCTGGAAAATATAGAATCAAAGATAGAAGCTACTGTAAATTCGCTTATAATCGAAAAATACAAGGCAGAGATGAAAGCCATCTACGCTGACAAGATTGCTGATATCGACTTCGCCGAGGAAAGGCTTAATAATGCAGAGAGTGGGTTCAGGGCATTACTGAATGAGGCCTGTATTATTACCGAGAGCAGGTTGATCCCTGCCGGGGATATATTTTTCAGAGAGACTATTTTGCCCGAAGAAAAACGTAAATTGTTAAGTAAAAACCTGATTCCAGTTGAACTGGTAGAGTCTCGTCTTGAAGAGCAAAATATCTCTCAACAAGAAAAACAGATGCTAAATGAATTCCTTGAACTCAATCGTAAAAACAATACTGATGGAACAGCCAACTAATGATTAGTTTTACTGAATTACTCACTGCCAGCGATGCGGAACTTGTCAAAACCTTTTACAATGTTAAATCTGATCCCTCGGTTGATTTTATTAAAAATATAAACAGCATCGCCGAACAGCTGGAACTTAATCACTCTCAACTTGTTAGTGCGATTGGCTTTAATAAAAATATACGTGATCTGACTGACATTATTACAGTACTCGGTTTCAAGTCGTATAAGGTCATGATCTACCGTCGAAATGAGTTATTTACAACTGATACCTATCAACAACTCGGTATAGACAATATTCTGGACATCTATTCAGCCCGACTGGAAGATGAAGAAATTCTTGATACCTTGAGAGAATTACTGCAACCACGACTTCAACACATTGAGGCCGATATTGAAAAAACTGACGACCCTGGTTATACATTCAGTTATCGAATGGAAATTCATTCGATATATCAGTCCGGTATCGCAGATAAATCTTTTGCCGAAGAAAGAATACAAAAAGATATTGGTAAATTTCGACACATGGCAAGTGAACTCAGTGAAATGATAAATGCAGGAATTTTCCCACCCAGTAACTTCTTTTTTATGGAAAGCATTTCACCTGATGAAAAAAGAGAATTGATTCAGCAGGATCATGTTTCATCGGATATGGTCAAAAACCGTCTACAAAATGCAAAGATCTCAGCGGAGGAGAGAGAGATGCTGGAGGAATTTGTATAGGGGCTGCATTAATTGGGGAATTTTTCCTACCTGTAAATTCAATTTATCCATTTCTTTAATAGTTACAAATAGTTATCCTTGCTTGTCTGCAGCGATAATCCTTCATTACTGCTGAATTTTCCGGGCGACTTTGTTGATCATATAGTACCTATTGCCTGTTGGGGGGCATTTTTAAATGAAAAGTTGTTGTCTACGTCAGTTTTTTTCGTTTGGCACAGTAATGTTTACTGTTTTTGGCAGTAGCCTCACCATTGCTGAAGAAACTGATGTCGTTCAGAACGAAACTATCGAAGTCATAGGTATTACACCTGCCCATGGCACTGGCTTGCCGGTAGATATGATCCCTTTTTCTATTCAATCGGCAACCGCAGAAGATATCGAACGTAGTCAGGTTCTTGATCTGAGCCAGTTCCTTAATCGCAACCTTGGTAGCGTGACCATCAACGAAGCGCAAAATAATCCATTACAACCAGATATTCAATATCGTGGTTTTACATCTTCAGCCTTACTTGGGCTGCCACAGGGTCTTGCTGTTTATCAAGATGGTGTTCGTGTGAATGAGGCCTTTGGCGATGTCGTCAACTGGGACTTGATTCCGAAATCCTCTATCTCAAATATCAATCTGATTGGCGGTGCAAATCCTGTGTTTGGTCTAAACACACTGGGGGGTGCAATCTCTATCACCACAAAAAATGGTTTCACCCATGAAGGAAATAGCCTTGAGGTTTATGGCGGTTCATATGAACGAATCGTTACAACCATTGAGAGTGGTGGAAATAATGGAACATGGGGATATTATTTTACTGGCAGTTATTATGATGAAGATGGCTGGCGTGATGCCTCTGATTCTGATGCACTTAATTTATTCAGCGCCATCAGTTGGCGAGGGATCGACAGCACGCTGGATCTCACCATCAATTATGGTGACACTGAACTGGTAGGCAACGGCCCCATCCCGATTGAACTGGAAGAGATCAACAGGAGTGGTATTTTTACCTCGCCCGACATCACCGAAAATGACATGTATTTGCTTAATCTCTCAGGCACACATTGGCTCAATGATGATACACAGCTTGCTGGTAATGTATTTTACCGTAGCAATGACACCGATTCATTTAACGGAGATGGCTCTGAATTTGAGTCATGTGATGATGGCTTCCTGCATGAATGGGATGAAGACGACGATGATGCCAATAACAGTGGAGATTGTAATGCAGGCGAGGGTGAAGTAGTCATTGACCAGAATGGCAATCCCATTTCCAACACAATTGCTGGCGCAGAACTGGATGCCATTAATAACATCAGTAATCGTGATCAAGAAAGCTTTGGCGGCAACTTGCAGACATCTTTCCTTGGTGATCTGTTTGATCACCAGAATTCCCTGATCGTCGGTGCATCATATAATCAGGCCCTGGCCGATTTTGGTGCGATCGTTGAAACTGCCTCTTTGAAAACAGATAGAAGTACGTCCGGTACAGGATTGTTTGCTGTTGCAGACGGCACGCAAATCAAGACCCATACCCGGACATGGTCAATCTATATAACCGACACCTTTTCCATCACCGATGATTTGGCACTGACAC
>QNEM01000085.1 GCA_003645215.1 Gammaproteobacteria bacterium | reverse complement strand
TGGCGCACAGATTATTGATGTCTGTATGGATGAAGGCATGCTTGATTCTGAACAATTGATGGAAGATTTCCTCAAACTTATCGCCTCAGAACCTGATATTTGTCGTGTTCCCATCATGATTGATTCTTCTAAATGGTCAGTGATTGAAGCCGGTTTGCGCTGTGTTCAGGGTAAATGCGTGGTTAATTCTATTAGCCTCAAGGAAGGTGAAGAAAAATTCATCGAACACGCCAGGCTCGTCCGTCGTTACGGTGCCGCCGTGGTGGTCATGGCCTTTGATGAATCTGGCCAGGCCGATACTACGGATCGCCGTTTTGAACTATGCAAGCGTTCCTACGATATTTTGCTGAATGAAGTTGGATTCCCACCGGAAGATATCATTTTTGATCCAAATATCCTGACGGTAGCCACCGGCATGGAAGAACACAATAATTATGCCGTATCTTTCTTCGAGGCCACACGTTTAATCAAAGAACATTTACCCCATGCACTGGTCAGCGGTGGACTGAGTAATGTCTCGTTCTCTTTCCGAGGTAATAATCCAGTGCGTGAAGCCATGCACTCGGCATTTCTTTATCATGGCATCCAGGCTGGGATGGACATGGCGATTGTTAATGCCGGACAACTCGGTATCTACGATGACATCCCTGCAGAACTACTCGACCACGTTGAAGATGTCCTGCTAAACAAACGCGATGATGCAACCGATCGCCTGGTTGAATTTGCAGATACCGTCAAGGGCGGGGCCACTAAAGAAAAGAAAGTTGATCTGGAATGGCGCAAAGGCGATGTCCAGGAACGACTGACTCATGCCCTGGTGAAAGGTATCGCTGAATTTATTGTAGAAGATACCGAAGAGGCCAGGCAACAGGCTGAAAAACCATTACATGTAATCGAAGGTCCTTTAATGGTGGGCATGAATGTCGTCGGCGACCTGTTTGGTGCAGGCAAGATGTTTCTGCCGCAAGTGGTCAAAAGCGCACGTGTGATGAAAAAAGCCGTGGCCTATCTGCTGCCCTATATCGAAGCAGAGAAAGGCGATGGGGAAATTAAAAGTAACGGCAAGATCATCATGGCCACGGTCAAAGGTGATGTGCATGATATCGGCAAAAATATCGTTGGCGTGGTCCTGCAATGTAATAACTATGAAGTCGTCGACCTGGGCGTCATGGTGCCTGCGCAAACCATTCTCGATAAAGCCAAGGAGCTCAACGCCGATATTATTGGACTCAGTGGACTGATCACACCATCGCTTGATGAGATGGTGCATGTTGCTAAAGAAATGCAAAGACAGGATTTTGCCCTGCCCCTGATGATTGGTGGTGCAACCACCTCGCGCGCCCATACTGCGGTCAAGATTGACCTGGGTTATGAACACCCGGTCATTCATGTCAAAGATGCCTCACGTGCCGTGGGTATCTCTACACGTCTACTCAATGTTGATATGAAAGAAGAACTGACAAAGGAGCTCAAGAAAGACTACGACGTCGTACGAGAACGGCATGCTGGCAAACAGGCAAAAATACACTGGCTGACGCTTGAGCAGGCAAGAGCCAACCGCGTATCGATAGATTGGGAAAACTACACACCGCCAGTACCGAACAAACTCGGTATAGAAGTTTTTGAAGATTATCCATTGGAAGAACTGGCGGGATGTATTGACTGGACACCGTTTTTTATTGCCTGGGAACTGGCAGGAAGATTTCCACGGATATTAAGTGATGAAATCGTTGGCGAAGAAGCCACGAAACTTTATGAAGACGCGAAAGCAATGCTGGATAAAATCGTCAAAGAAAAATGGTTTAGTGCTAAAGCTGTCTGTGGATTGTTCCCCGCTAATTCAATTGGGCATGATGATATAGAAATTTATACCAATGAAGAACGTGATGGATTATTGATGACCATGCATTCTCTGCGTCAACAAACACAAAAACCACCAGGTCAGCCTAACTTTGCATTGGCAGATTTCATTGCACCGGAAGAATCACATGTGCAGGATTATATTGGTGCATTTGCCGTCGCCACCGGTTTTGGTATGGAAGAAAAGATTAAACAATTTGAAGATGATCACGATGATTATAGTGCGATTATGCTCAAGGCTCTGGCAGACAGGCTTGCAGAGGCCTTTGCCGAAAGACTACATCAACGCATCCGCAAGGAATTCTGGGGCTATGACTCTGATGAGACACTGGAAAATGAAGATCTTATCGCCGAAAAATACCAGGGTATTCGCCCTGCCCCAGGTTATCCTGCCTGTCCAGACCATACTGAGAAACCATTAATCTGGGAACTGCTCAAAGTGGAAGAAAATACCGGTATCGAATTAACGGGGTCCTATGCCATGTATCCGACTGCTGCGGTCAGTGGCATATATCTTTCACATCCTCAATCCCGTTATTTTGGTTTGGGAAAGATTAATAAAGATCAGGTAGAAGACTATTCTCATAGAAAGGGAATGAATAAAGCCCAGATAGAACGTTGGTTGGCGCCTAATCTTGGCTTTGATCCTGAAGTCTGATTCAGTTCCTATTGATAATTAAATATCTATCAGGCAACGTAATAAAGATCCCCGGCACCATCTGATATTACATCAACATATGGTTTCCCAACCAGATAACCATGTACGTAATCCACCTGGAATTCTGTTGCGAAAACCAGGGTTTCAGCATCTTCAACATTAACAGCTATTATTTTTGCGCCATCATTTTGTATCTTCGTAATCAAGGATCGAAGAGAATCTCTTGGCAAACCAAATGTTAAATTTTTTATATCCAGTTTTACGTAGTCAAAAGTTTGAGCATCACGTATATGGTAGTATGTGGCTATTTCGGTAACGCCAGATAAAATAAATTCAATATCAAATTCACGGTGAATTTCTTCAATTAATTTTCTACAATGTTCTGTATCTCTTATGAAATGAAGCGCCTCTATTTCAAAAAGCAGACAACCTTTTGGTAAATTTATAGCCGTCAATATATTACGTAACCATGAACCAAACTCTGGATCAGAGATAGTACTCAAGGTTATTTTTATAGTTAACTTGATATTAACTTGTTCTTCATCGCTTTTAGTAAACGACTTCAATTGCTTAACAGTGTGCGTCAACACCCACCTGTCGACAATGCGCTTTGCATATGCATTGTTCAATATATGCAATAATTGTTGCTGTATGATTTTATTGCCTTGTATATCAATAAACTCAACTCTTACATCATAGATATTTTTAACATCGGCTTTATCGTCGGATTTAATATATACCCATGGTTGATAATTAGCCGAAATTCTTCCGTCTGCAATTGCTTTTTCGAGATCAAAATTTCCTTCCATGTTATCAGCATGCTGAGTGGAAGAAACTGATTCGACTCGTTTTAAATTAATTGCACCATAGTGGTAAATTTTCTTTTTTTTGTCTAATTTAGCAGACTCACATAAAGCCAGTGCAATTGACAATAACTCATAGTCTGTTTTATCAAATTCACCTTCTTCAAAGTGATTAGGACTGATTACACCTGCGTTGACTGAACATGGATAGGTATTTATGCCAGTCGTATAGTTCTCTTCATCCAGTTCTTCACATATAGCATTAATATGTTTCTCACATGAATCTGTTTCCAGTACAACTGCGATATATTCCTCTCTATAGGTAAATATATGAGAAATTAAATCATTTGATGTTACATAGTCATATACACAATCAGCAATACATTTAATGTAACTATCCTGATGGTCTATTCCATTCCCTTCACCGATCTCCTGGTAAGCCACAGGATTAATTAATAGTAAATTGATCTTTGTGTGTTTTTCTTTTGTTATTAATTGAAGCTTTTTAATAAAACCTGATTTATTAAAAATAATACTTTTATTTGTAAAGGTAGTTATTTTCTCTTGATTCTGCCTTTTCCTTGATACACATTCATTGATTGATTCCAGTAATTGATCATCGTTCATACGTCCTTTTACGATATAATCATCAACGCCTATTTTTATTGATTTACTTGCTATCTCTTCACTTCCGTGGGCTGTCATAAGGATAGTTGCTGGCATTTCTTCAGGTTTAAATCTTTTAAACCAGTCTAGCCCCGTGTAATCAAGACCAAAATCATAATCCAGAATTATCAGATCAATATCATCCCATGAATAATTCTCGTCGGGCATTTCATCTGTTACAGGATCAAATTCATCAAATGATGTATCTGGAAAAAAGCGTTGCAGCTTGCTGGTTATCAGATGTCTATAATCTGCATCATCGTCGATGACTATGATCTTTTTATATTCAGCGGTCATAATGTAAAAGGGACTATTAGATTCGTTCTACTTTCCATATTTACCAGGTTTTATGAATAATTCATTGTATTCAATGAGCTGATTGTAGCTTGAATCAATAAATAAAGAGCATTCGTATACTAAAATTGTGTAGTTCCTGCAATTTACAAAGCCACCATGCGTACGAAATTAGCATAACCTGCCCCAAATGGGCCAGGTGCGATCCAGAAACTATTGATCCATATCAAAAGATTGTTGGCTTGTTGTTGCAGGGATGATTATATGCAGACATAGCGGAACTCTAGAGCCGTAACTATCATTCAAGAAAATTATTTATCTTTCTGTAGACTCGTTCTATCTGCAGAGGGATCAACTTGTCCAGGGTAAAAAATGCATGGATTAGATCCGGTTCTATTAGATATTCACAATATCCCCCTGACGAATTCAACTGTTCACAAAAGATCCTGCCCTCATCGACTAGTGGATCCAGACCAGCGGCCACAATCATGGTTTCTGGAAACAGTTCTTTTTTCGGAAAATACAGAGGGCTTATTCTCTGCCGATCATTCACTTCATCAATGTAATGATCAAAAAACCATTTAATTTTAACGGTCTCCAATAAAAACCCATGGGCATAGCGGTGATAGGAATCAGAACTCATCATCAAATCAAGTTCAGGATAAATAAGTAACAATTTACTAATCCTGATATCACCAGAAAGATGCATCTGGTAAACAACACTGGCAGCGTTATTGCCCCCTGCACTATCACCAGCTAAAACCAGACGTTGTAGATCAACATTAAAGTCCTCAAGCAACGATTCGATATTTTGAACAACGGTCAAACAATCATTCAAGCCGGCAGGATACATAAATTCAGGTGACAGGCGATAGTCAACGGAGATGACAATATGTCCTGTTTCATTTGCCATACGTCGACAAATCTTGTCGTAAATAGCAATACTGCCACACATGTGACCACCGCCATGAAAATATATCATCACAGGGTAGCAATCATTATTATTAATTGGTTGATATATCCTGACGGGAATATCGTACTCATCTGTGCATACAATGGTGTCTTTAATCTTTGACACAATCTGCGGCTCTTGTGCAAACTTACCGAGGGCTTCAAGGCTGGAACGTGCAAATTCTACTGACCATTCTAAACCATCAATTTGACGTTGTTTGGCAGCAGCATCCACTGCTTCTATAAATTCCTCCAGTTCATTTGCAATATGTGTAATTAACCTGGCTCCCTGTAAATTGATTCACTATTGTTACACGCAAGGGCATCACTCGAATTCATGAGGCATATCGGAGCATTTTTACCTGGCATAATAAACCAATGCAGACCTACACATTCTGACTAGCCATAACCTAATAAGCTTTCAGACATATCCTCATCAGTAGAAGGTTCTGCTCTCTTGTTTATTTCCTTGATTGCATCTCCAAGCTTACGAGGCCAGGGGGTGATCGACTGGAATTCCAATGGCAGTTCATCGATAGCAGCTTTTGCTGATTTTCTGTCTGGATATATCCCATATAACAACAGGTAACGAGGTTTCCCTGAGGGGGTGTACTTAACATAGCCAGATAATTGATTTTGAATTCCTGATTGGCCACTTAATAGATTCTTGATATTACTCATATATTGTGCGGACAATAATTGCAGCACATATGAATTAGCAGGCTGTTGTCTAAGCCAGGCAGGTCCTTTTATACCGGATAAAAAATCAGGTATTGTTTCCAGATTGTAGACGTTATCATCATCGGCATCTGTCCTTGTCTCTGACATTACCTCTTCTTCATCTTCAATGACGGGGTTTTCTGTTTCCTCAGTTTCTCCAGCATATTCTCCTAAAGGAATTACGATACCTTCTTCTATCTCAATAAATGGTTCTGATACATTGTCCAGCTCATTGACCACATCGGCAATTTTTCTTGGCCAGGGAGGTATCGACTGGAGTTTATCCGGCAGTTCATTAATAGCGGCTACTGCTGCCTTTCTGTCTGGATAACTACCGTATAACAATAAGTATCTTGGTTTGCCTGAAGGTGTGTATTTAACATAACCAGATAATTGACTTTGAATGCCAGACTGATCACTCAAGAGGTTTCTAAGATTACTCTTATATTGGGCTGATATTATCTGCAGTACGTATGAATTAGCTGGCTGTTGTCTGATCCAGGCAGCCCCTTTAATATTTTGTAAAAATTCAGGAACTGTTTCCAGATTGAAGATATTTTCATCATCTGCACCTGTCATCGTCTCTGTCTCTTGTATCGCTACTTCTTCATCTTCAACAGCGGGATATTCTATTTCCTCGACATACTCTGCCACTTCTTCTGCTTCTTCTGTATCCGATATATCTTCAGACAAATCTTCTTCAATTAATGGTTCTGGTTCGATTTGAGAAATCTCATCATCAATACTTGAATCATCTTCATCCATTAGTTCAATTTCTTCAGCTATTTCCTGACCATCTTCCTCTACGGCTACAACTTCCTCTACTTGACTATGAGTTTCCTCAATTATTATTTCCTGTGGTTGGCTAGCGGTTGTTGTCTCAGTTACATCTATATCTTTTTGTTTATTGAGATATGAATAAGCAAGAAATGCAGAAATCAATACAACAGCAATAACAGATAATCCAATTACAACCATCGATCCCTTCTTTGCGTTATCTTCCAGTGCATCTTCATCAGTTAATAATTCTTCATCTATTTCATCGTATATTGAAGAAACATCATCAATGGTTTCTCTAGTTTCTTCCTCAATTTCTTCCTTTGCAAAAGATGTCGTATGAATATTATGTAGTACACCAGCCGTTAATTCTTTCAGCCCTGGAGCATCAAGATGTTCATTTATTGTTTCATCGGCAAATAATACGATACGGAATAATGAATTTGCATATCGAAGTTCAGCAAGTTGCAAAATAAATTTCAGTACTTCCTGTGATAATTTATGTGCATCATCGATCATGATTACAGGCAGTATTCCGTTAAGTGCTGAATACTCCAGATACCTGTGTACCTGGCTTACTATCGGTAAATTATCATTAGTTTGATCGGGTAAAGCCTGTTCGATTATTTCTTGAGATAGTGACTCTATGTTGGTGTTTGCATCAGCAAGGATCAGACTTGTCCTCCAATGCGGATCTATTATTGATTCCACCTGCCCGGATAATGCATATTTATCTGAACTGGCAGGAGAGGTAATCACCAGGACATCGTTACCCTCTGAGATAAGTTCTTTTATATGCTCAAGGCTATAGTTACGAATATTCATCTAGCTCTGACCATTATCCGGTTTGTCTGAATTCTGGTCTGACTTCTTGCCTGAATCCAGTAATTCATCTGCATTGCTTGCTGCATCACTGTGTCCCTGTGACATTTCCTCCAGGGCTAGAGGTGCATCCAGATCCATTTTGGTACTTAAGTGACTCATATTGATAGTTTGATCGTTTATATCAATTTCATCCGGCTCACCGGCATCGATGACTTCACTACCACTTTGTTCCTGCGACTCTTCCTCCAGG
>QNEM01000084.1 GCA_003645215.1 Gammaproteobacteria bacterium | reverse complement strand
GCAAAGGATGGCTCGAATTACGAGGTCAACTCCAGGTTCGTCGATCCAGCCCCCGAAATTTAATTTACCATTTGGTAATCTACCATCTGGATTATCCAGCGTGTATTAATTGAGTAGAACAGGATTTAATTGAGCACCTTAATTTGACTCTTCATCAGAAGGCGCAACCCAGCGTAACCAGGCATAACCGCCGAGGCCAGAAACCAGAGAAGCTGCAAGAATACCCATTTTAGCTTCTTCCACTAAACGCCCATCCCAGATAAAAGCCAATTCAGAGATAAAAATTGACATGGTAAAACCGATCCCCGCTAACAGTGCTGCTCCAATAATATGTGATCTTTGAACTCCTTTTGGAAATTGACCAACCCCCATCATTTCGGCAAGAATCACACTACCCGCTACACCAATAAGTTTTCCAAATACAAGACCGATACAAATACCGAATGCAATGGTACTTTCAAGCATAGTACTTATAGCTTCATAACTAAGCGGAATCGCAGCATTAGCAAGCGCGAAAAGGGGAATCACCAGATAAGTAGAAGGAATATGCAACATCGTCTCAAGCTTCTGTAAGGGTGACATAGCCAAAGAAATCGTCTCAGATAATCTCCAGGTAACAGTTGATTGCAAAGGATTGTTGATCAAGGGTTTATCACTTTCTCCATAGTCATCAAATTTATCGGTAAGCTTGCGTATCTTCTTACTAAAATCCCTAGGCAGGTACCGGGAGTATGCTGGCACTGTCCATGCTGCCAATATGCCTGCTATGGTGGCATGTATCCCTGATCCTTCCATGGCAATCCAGAGTACCGTGGTAAGAATAAAGTATGGCAGTGGACGTCTGATTCCCATCAGGTTTATAGCAATCATCGCCACCAGGATAATGAGTGCAGCAGCTAGATAAGAAGTACTAATTGTGTCCGTATAAAAAAGTGCTATTACAGTAACGGCTCCAAGGTCATCAACAATAGCCAGGGCAACCAGGAAGGTCAGCAATGCCCGGGGAACCCGTTTTCCAAGCAATGCCATAACACCTACTGCAAAAGCAATATCAGTGGCCATTGGTATGCCCCAGCCTTTGGCATTTTCCGTGTCGCCAGTAACCCATAAATAGAGGAGTGCAGGAACGACCATGCCACCAATCGCACCAATAACCGGCAGTAATGCGTTATTAATACTGGAGAGCTCACCGACCAGGACTTCACGTTTAATCTCGAGACCAACAACAAAAAAGAAAATTGTCATTAGACCGTCATTTATCCAGTGATGCAGACTATGCTCGATCTTCCAACTGCCGATACTGATGGCCATTTTACTGTGCAGTAGTTGGTTATAGGCATCGAAATAAGATGAATTAGCGATAATCAGCGCAATGACTGCACAGACCATTAAAAGGATACCGGTTGTTGTTTGCCGATGAATAAATTCTTCGAAAGGTGTCGCTATGCGCTGATATGCTCTTTCCCATGGGGCATAGTAGAAACTATTTTTATCAGGCATGATTTGATCCTTTTATTGTGATGACATTTTAACTGGCCAGGTAATACTACATCTAATATTTTCGCTAGTTACAGAAGAGTAATACTATTAAACATATGACCGGTGTAGCAAGGTTCAAGTTCTGGTATCTGGTACTAATTTTATAACAGCTATACTGATATAAAGAGATTCGTACTCTTACTGTTACAATGATATCTGTTGATACCAAGGAATATTGATGGTGCTCAAAATTACCTCGAATGTCTCCATCCCTGATGATGAAATTGAGCTTTCAGCTATCCGTGCGCAGGGTGCTGGTGGACAAAATGTTAACAAAGTCTCTTCGGCGATTCATCTACGCTTTGATATCAAGGCATCTTCTCTACCCATCCTTTATATACAGCGTCTATTAAAACTTCAGGATCGGCGTATTAATAAAGAAGGTGTGATTATTATCAAGGCGCAGCAATTCCGAACCCGGGAAAAAAATCGGGAAGATGCCCTTCAGCGTTTACAGGAAATCATTGAAGGTGTCACAGTTGTTCAGAAAAAGAGAAGGCCGACCAAACCAGGCAAGGGTTCAAAGAAAAAGCGACTGGATAGCAAAACACGACGGGGGAAGACCAAGGCATTGCGGGGAAGAATACTCTAAATATTAATTATCCGACTAAAGCTGAAGTTCTCATGCTATGCCTTTATATCTGTAATATTACTGGATCGGCCAAGCAATTCATCAAAGGCCAGCGGCTTACTAATGCCATAACCCTGGGCATAGTTAACCCCAATCTCCCTCAACATACCCTTGATCTCATCATTCTCCACAAACTCGGCTATAGTCTGCATGCCCATCACCTGAGCAATCTCGTTAATCGATTTCACCATTGCCCGGTCAATCGGATCATTGATAATATCTTTCACAAACATACCATCGATCTTCAGGTAGTCTACAGTCAGGTTTTTCAGGTACCCAAACGAAGAAAGACCACTGCCAAAATCATCCAACGCAAAACGGCAGCCTAATCCTTTCAAAGTAGAGATAAATTTCATTGCCGTACTCAAATTTGATATGGCAGCCGTCTCTGTGATTTCAAAACAAATTTTATTTCCCTCAATTCCACATTCATCAAGTTGCGTGATGATGAAGTCGAGCACATTATCTTCAGTCAATGACTGCCCTGAAAGATTTATGGAAATGAAATTAATTTGTTCGAGAAAGCGAGGGTTTTCTATCAACAAAGTGAAGGCTCTCTTGATGACCCAGCGGTCAAGTTGCGCTATCAAATTATATCGCTCGGCAGCAGGGAGAAATGCTCCCGGAGGAATGAGCTCCCCTTTTTCACCTTTCATTCTTATGAGGAGTTCATAATGTATATCTTTGCAACTATCAAGCGGCACAATGGGCTGGGCATAGAGACAGAACAGGTCATCTTCCAGGGCCTTATGAAGTCGTGTCACCCATTGCATTTCACCATGACGTTGCGCCAGGCTTTCATCCTCTCCGTGATACACATGGATACGATTACGGCCCATATCCTTGGCCATGTAACATGCGGCGTCGGCCTGCTTCATTAACTCCGACAAATCAAGTGTCGTTTCTGTGATGGCTACCAGGCCAATGCTGACACCAATCTTGAAGGTATGTTCTTCCCAGGAGAACTGGTAGTCCTGTACGGCCTTTTGTAGTGTTCTGGCAACCCGATTGGCATGCTCCAGTGAGCAGTGTTCCATTAGTACTCCAAATTCATCTCCTCCAAGCCGAGCCAGGGTATCGCGTTTACGTACTTCATGTTGTAAAACCTTTGAAAGCTGGCGCAACAGTTCATCACCTGCCGTATGACCACAGGTATCATTGACGACCTTGAACTGATCCAGATCCATAAAACACAGGGCATGTTCTGCTTTATCCTGTCTTATATTTGAGAGTAGCCGTTCTGAACGGCGTTCAAACTCGGGACGATTGATAAGCCCCGTTAAGGCATCATGAGTAGCCTGGTAGCTAAGCTGTTCTGACAGTTCATGCTCCTGGGTAACATCTTCCTGGATACCAATAAAATGACTTATTTCTCCCTGTGCATTTTTTACCCCTGAAATTGAGGATCGAACCCAGTATAAACTGCCATCCTTTCTTCGATTATGGACCCTGCCTTTCCATTCCCCGCCTGAAGTAATCGTTTCCCACAGTTCGTCATACACACTCTCAAGTGTCTCTCCTGATTTCAGGATGCGTGGGTTTTCTCCCATGACTTCCTCTCTTGTATAACCCGTAACCTCAGTGAACTTGGGGTTGACGTATTCGATATTTCCTTCGTGGTCTGTCATGATCACAACTGAAGAACTTGATTCCACGGCACGGGAGAGTCTTAGTAATTCATCCTCAACCTGTTTGCGCTCTGTGATGTCCTGTATCTGGGCAATGGCATAGGCAGGAGCTGAGTCTTTATCCCGAACCAGCGATACGTTTAACGATGCCCAGATCACATGGCCTTGTTTGTGTAAATAACGTTTCTCAAAATAATAACTGTCAACCTTACCTGTGATTAACTCGTGGTGATGATCAATACTCATTTCTCTATCGTCCGGGAAGGTAATGTCCTTGAATAAAACGCCCACAAGTTCGTCATTCGAGTAACCGAGCATATCAGCGCAGGTCTGGTTAGCTTCAACGATCCTGTAATCAAGCGAGGTCAATGCCATGCCGATGGCGGCATCAGTAAACGCAGCTCTAAAGCGTTCGTTGCTTTCCCGCAGAGCATCTTCTGCCTGCTTGCGCTCGGTGATGTCACGTGCAACGGCCTGAAACCCTGTGACCACCCCGTTTTCCAAAACCAGTTGCACATTTTGTCCCAACCATATTTCGGTGCCATCCTTGGTCAGGGATGGATATTCATAGTGCGTGTTGTGAATCTGTTCACGTTGCTGCCTTTCATAAAATGACACCATCTGTCTCCGGTAAGCCGGTGCGACCCCTTTGGTAAAATGTTTACCAATGGCTTCTTCCTTCGTATATCCCATCATGTGCAGGGCCATAGGATTGATATACGTAAAACAGCCATCTATATCGATCTCATAGATAATGTCACTTGCATGCTCAATCAGTTGCTTATAGCGCTCTTCACTTTGTTTTAGCGCTTTATTTGCCGATTGACCCTTTTTGAAAATGGGGCCAATAAGTAACACACCTGACACCATTAGAAAGGAAATGGTTAAAGCGATAATTTCTGCACTCAGGTCTGCGGAATGAGGAATATCACTATAGATCGTTTGATATAAGGTAATTGACCGCCTTACTCCCATTAACGTCATTGCGAAGGCAATGAGGGACCAGGCTGTTCGTCTGCCGGTAACCTGTATGAGGCGCACTGATAATAATGCAGCAACGAATTGCAGAATTGCTGAAACCGCGAGAATGATAGTCGACATAAGCCCTTACACCGCTATTCGATTAGTTACGTTTAACTATAACTGACCTTCATGATATGTAAATCCCCAAATGAGGCAGACATTAAGAACTTTATGCTTTCTAGCCATTAATATTCTTGTCAGTATAGCCATTGACAGCATACTGATATGCAGTATGCAGATTGTAACTACACCAACATGATATCCCCAGCCACTTTGCACCTTCTTCAAAAACGTCCTCTGAAAATACAAATTTTGAATCAAGAACGATGTAAATCACGCATAAAGCAACAACAATCGCGATTACCAATACAAATTCCTTAAACAAGGAACGTTTTGATATGAAGAGCGTGAACGACAAGGCAAACATCATTACCAAAATGCCATAGACTGTTTCTATTGGCTTAATCATGCCATCAGAGATAATTGATATTGCAAGAAGACCCAGGCCCACAAGCATAACAATATAATTTGTCTCTAGTATTGTCCGCCAACATTTTATTACCAGGCTAATTGCTGCTATTGCCAATACCAGATATATTACTTTTTCATCCATATCAAAGTATTTAGGAAAATAAAGCTCGTGTATCCGAAAAAAATCATCAAACAAAAGATAACAGGTAAGTGTTGCCGAATATAAAAGAAATTGGCGAACTTCTTTTGTTTGATGATTGCGCAATATTAAAGCTGTATAAAAGCACACTGTAGCAGCAACACACCATAGAAGTGCACCAAGATCAGATATAAAACTACCATCGGTAGTCAAGGCATGCATGTCGGTACCTAAAACTATGCCTATTGCAATTACTGCAAGCAAAACAGGTATAGCAAGTGCGAAAGTGACCAGCAAATGCTGCCTGGATGATCTCATCAGATTATGTTCCATTATTCCCAACCTGGTTAATTATCGAAAATTTTATACAAAAAAATAGTTTATGCATGATTTTTTGTAACGTGGTATGCCATACAATTATTTATAACCCCTCAAACAGGCCAATACTACCATGGGGGAAATGGTTATTACTGCTTAATCTCGGTGGCGACTTCAAACAGGCTCTATATTTTCTATCATCAACTGTAATTGGCGACGTCCACGGAACTCATTAATATCCAGACGATAGACAGTATGCACTCGTTCAGGTTTTTCTTGCCAGGCTTCATCGGTAAAATTAAACGCAATGGCATCGATGACCTTGCCCTGCCCCCTGCCATTCACCTGTGCACGCAGTTGTAGCTTTAAATGCTTTTCTCCTACTATTCTGCTTTCGACCAGTTCGAACTCACCATCAAATTGGGGTTCTGGAAAGCCCTGCCCCCACGGTCCTGCTTTCTGGATATCATTGGCCAAACCGAAGGTAATCTCTGTTGCGGTGAGTTCTCCATCTGAAAGCAAACTCCCGTTAAGATCTTCCTCGGCAATAAACCGTCTTAACTCCTGATCAAACGCCTGTTTGAAAGCTTCAAAATCTATTTCTTTGAGCGTCATACCAGCAGCCATGGCGTGACCACCAAATTTATCTATCAAACCGGGGTTTTGCCCGGCAATGGTGTCCAGTACATCACGAATATGCACACAGGAGATTGATCGTGCTGAACCTTTAATAAATCCATCCTTGTCTTTGGCAAACGCTATTACCGGGCGATGTAATTTGTCTTTTATCTTTGAAGCCAGAATACCAATCACACCCTGGTGCCAGTCTTCATTGAATAAACATACACCGAATGGCATTTCAGCATCATCCAGATCAAGTTCGGTGATATCAATTAAAGCCTGTTCCTGCATATCATTCTGAATCTCACGTCTTTCTTTATTTAAGTCATCCAGCCTGACTGCCATATTCCTGGCCTGCATCTCATCGTCACTCATTAAACATTCAATACCCAATGACATGTCACTTAATCTTCCAGCCGCATTTAACCGGGGCCCTACAGCGAAGCCCATGTCCTGTGCAGTGACTCTTTCCAGTGTTCGATTTGCTGCAAGCAATAATGCCTTGATGCCGGGACGACATTTTCCTGAACGAATCCGTGCCAGGCCTTGTGAAACCAGTAAACGATTATTTCGATCCATAGGTACAACATCAGCCACTGTCCCCAGGGCAACCAGATCCAGTAACTCTGCCAGGTTTGGTTCTGTTAATTTTTGTTCCTGAAACCAGTTCTGATCACGAAGATGTGCCCTGAGGGCAACCAGGATATAAAACATAACGCCAACACCGGCCAGCATCTTGCTTGGAAATTTATCTCCGGCCTGATTCGGATTAACAATGGCATTGGCGTTTGGTAACTGCTCACCGGGAAGATGGTGATCGGTAATCAATACGTCAATGCCTTTATCGCGCGCACGCTGCACACCTTCCACACTGGAAATACCATTATCCACTGTCACCAGAAGATCGGGGTTCCTTTCAGCGGCGACTTCGACAATTTCCGGACTTAATCCGTAGCCAAATTCAAAACGATTTGGTACGACATAAAGCACATCCGTTGCGCCCATTTGTCTCAAGCCCTGCATACCTACTGCACAACTCGTGGCACCATCAGCATCAAAGTCAGCAACAATGAGTATTCTTTTGTTCGACTTGATAGCCTCTGCCAATAGCGCGACAGCCTCCTGAATATTGCTCAGGTCTTCATAAGGCAATAATTTTTGTAAAGAGTAATCAAGATCATCGGCAGTTTTAATATTTCGTGCTGCATAGATACGTCTTAAAACCGGATGAATATCATTCGGCAAATCAATTACTTCAGAATGGGTACGACGTTTAATTTCAGGAGGCATATTATTAAAAATATACTATTGGCAATAAGTCAGGAATGGCTTTTGTCTGCGCCAGAATTTTTTGTATGAGGATTTGTTAATGATAGTTTATTTTTATCTGTTAACAAGATTAATTCATCCAGTTCATTGTGTTTGAGCAAGTTTTCAATCTCAGTAAACCATT
>QNEM01000083.1 GCA_003645215.1 Gammaproteobacteria bacterium | reverse complement strand
GTTATAGCCTGGCAGTTATCTCCGGTTTCCTGTTGACTGCGGTGAAAAACTGGACAGGTGTACAAACGCTTCATGGACCCTGGCTCCTTGGGTTATTTATATTATGGGTCATAGCAAGAATCCTGTTTCTATTTGGAACATCTTTAATTTTCGTTGCCGCATTGTTTGATATGCTTTTTATGCTGTGCCTGATTTTTGCTATTGCATCTCCGATTATTAAAGTCAGACAATGGAAACAGTTAGCCATTCTGTCAAAGATCGTCTTACTCACTATCGGTAATGGTTTGTTCTATCTTGGTGCAGCTGGCCTGCTTGAGCAGGGAGTCTATTGGGGAATATATGGTGGCCTCATTTTGATTATTGCCTTAATCCTGACCCTGGGCAGACGTGTTATTCCATTTTTTATTCAAGGTGGCGTTGGTTATCCGGTTCAGCTTGTCAATTACAAATGGATAGACCGATCAAGCCTGGTGCTGCTGCTGGCATTTTTTATCGTTTTTGTATTTGTTGGGAATAAACAGATATCGGCAATCATTTCACTGGCTTTATTTTTCATCACCACGATCCGATTATTCGGTTGGCACACGCCAGGGATATGGAAAAAACCACTGCTGTGGAGCCTGTTCATTGCCTTTATATTTATTGACCTTGGCTTTCTACTGTTCGCGGTGAGCGATTTGTTAAAAATACCAACCATGCTGGCATTTCATGCCTTTAGTTACGGCGGCATTGGTATCGTGACGCTGGGAATGATGTCTCGCGTATCATTAGGGCATACAGGCAGGGATATTCAGTCACCACCCAAAGCAATAACACTGTCTTTTATTCTGCTGGTTGTGGGTGGGGTATGCAGGGTATTTTTACCCATCTTTGATATGGACCACTATGTAACGTGGATATTGCTTTCACAGATCTTCTGGGCTGTTGCCTACCTGATATTCGTCATTAGCTATGCGCATATACTGATCAAACCGAGAATCGATGGCCAGTTTGGGTAAGATATAACTATATTTAGTCTGTAATTATTTTAATTGTCACAGCCGCTAACAAGATTTTTCAGTGCAACCATATCGAGGATATTGATCGCTTTACGATTGACCTTGATAATGCCATTACGTTGCAGGCGACCAAATACTCGGCTGACTGTTTCAAATGTAATCCCCAGGTAATTGCCAATTTCCTGTCTCGACATGGTTAATTTGAATTCTTTCGCTGAAAAACCAAGCTGGTGATAACGTGATGATATTGTCAGCAGAAATGTTGCTACTTTCTCTTCTGAGTTCTTCTTACCCAGCGTCAACAACATCTGGTTTTCTACAGATAATTCCCGACTCATGATCTTGAATAGCTGATTCTGTAATTCAGGAATTTCTTTGCAAACTTCGGATAATTCCGAGAATGGAACCGCACAGTAGGTGCTTGTTTCGAGGGCAACCGCATTACAAGCATGCACTTGAGAATCAATTGCATCAAGGCCTAACATCTCTCCCGGAAGGAAAAAACCAATAATTTGTTCTTCGCCATCATCCGCTGTGGCAAAAACCTTGACCAGGCCAGAGCGCACTGCATATATGCCTCTGAATTTATCACCTGCCCTGAAAAGCACTTCACCTTTTTGCAACGGTGAGGAACGTTTAACAATATCCTCCAGTTTTTCAAGTGCACCCTGCCCCATCCCCCGGGGCAAACACAACTCTGACAGACTGCAATTCGAGCAACTGACCTTGATCTTATGTAGATCAAGTTCTTTGAAAGGAGAAGCTCCACAATTTGCCTGAGAGGATTGCATAAAATGCCTGTATTTATGATTGTTATCGACACTTTAGCCCAAAACAATTTTCATTCAACACATATATTTGTCTATATGAACGATAAATCAGGGGGCTCAAAGATCATAATGCTTCCGAGCGGACTAAATTAGTGCTTTTCAACATTAAGAAGAAGGTCTGCAACCCAGAAGGTGCGGACATGAGTTATAAACATTGCACTGGAACTTTCGCGGTCAAAAGCAATCATTGATTTCTATGATAAGGTTGAAAATATAAAAGATTTAGTTCATATTCCCGCAATGCGACTAAACCTTGCTAAATTTTTATTATTGGTCATGACCATTTCGGGCATTATTATGCCTATACATGCCTATGCACATGAAATGACTGAAACTCAGGATAGTCACACCATAGAAATGGACAGCAATCATGACACAGATAGTATGTCAAAATCCTGTGATCACTGCTGCCACTTTTCTTCTCATTCAATGGGTTTGATGCGTAATTGTTCGAAAATTGATGGATTACCAAACATCCACATATCAACTATCAAAAAACAAATATATTCTTCATTTAACCATCCTCCTCCTTACCATCCTCCAATAGTCTAATCTCTCGCTACCGCAAGGTAGTTCAAGACAGTATCTAGTCTCTTTCTGCTGATGCATGAAAGAGAATAATTATATTTGTTAATGAGATTAAGTATGGTTATAAAAATTATAGTATTTGCTATTGCATGCATCACCCATGCAACCGTTATGGCAGTTGAAGATGACTTATTATTGCCACCTGTAATGGCGCCGGAAGAATTTGATCAGCCTGTGATTCAACCAACTGGCGATCTTTCGTTAAGGCAGGCAATTGTCCTGACACTTAAACATAATCCTGAATTGGCAACTTATGCCTGGACAATCAGATCAAGGGAAATTGATCAAATTGAAGCTGGTTTGCTACCTAACCCTGAAGCTAATCTGGAAATAGAAAACTTTGCTGGTTCAGGTGATTTAAATGGTTTCAGATCAGCAGAAACGACTATTGCCTTCAGCCAGTTGATAGAGTTGGGCGATAAACGGATGAAACGTCGGCAACTGGCATCCGCAGATCGAGATCTTGCCCGATGGGATTATGAAGTTAAGCGTGTCGATATCTTATCGCAAACTGCGATCGCATATGCTGATGTCCTTGGTGACCAGGAAAAATTGACGATTACTAAGGAGATAAAAGACCTTGCTGAGGAGATCTACCAAACAGTAAAGAAACGGGTTGAAGCAGGAAAAGTGTCTCCACTTGATGAAATCAAGGCAAGGGTAGAACTTTCCAAATCACAATTGAATCAAATTAATGCCGAACGCCAACTGGCTATATCAAAACAAAATCTGGTTATAGGTTGGGGTGGAACGGACATTACCTTTAATAAGGTACTGGGGAATTTTTATAGCATATCCCCCATTCCCGAGTTAGGTTCAATCGTTACTAAACTAAATAATAATCCTGCTTTAGCACGCTGGGCAACAGAAGTCATTAGACATCAGAAAGCGATCACACTTGCTCGTGCAGACACTATACCGGACATTTCTGTGAGCGCGGGAATTCGTCATCTAAACGAAACGGATGATGTTGCTGCTGTAGCCAGTATTTCAATTCCTTTGTTTTTGTTCAATAACAAACGCACTGGCGTACAGCGATCAGAAATAGGGTTAAGCCGAGCGTCAAAACAGCGCGAAGTAACAGAAACAAGGCTACGTTCAGCACTACTTATTGCCTATCAAAGATTAATTATCCTCTATCAGGAAGTCACAATATTGAATGATGAAATATTGCCGAGTGCAGAAGAAGCATTTAATGCATCAACAAAAATATATCGTTTGGGAAAGCTTGATTTGCTGGGATTACTAGATGCACAACGCACCTATTTTGAAACACGTCAACAACATATTAATTCCGTTAAAGAATATCACCGAGTTGTTGTTGTGATTGAACGGCTTATTGGTTCGTCGTTGAGCGAAGGAAAAGATTACATGGCTGAGGAGGCTATCAGATGAATGTTTTATTAACAGATTATATAACAAATAAAATACGGATCTATTTTCTATCTTACGTATTTATTTTATTCGTTAGCTGCAACGCTTTTGCAAATGAAGATAATGAACATGGGCATGAAGAAGAGGGAGAAGATCACGAAGAGCATATAGAGCTTTCTGAAAATGAAATCAAAGAATTTGAAATTAAAATTGTTAAAGCAGAAAGCGGCAGTATAAAAGAAACTCTGACAGTCCCTGGAGAAGTTACGCTAAATCCAGATCGTTTAGTACATATTGTTCCGCGTGTATCTGGCATCACCAAGAATGTGTATAAAACATTAGGAGAAAGAGTAGAAACAGGTGATTTACTAGCAACCTTATCAAGTAGAGAGTTAGCAGAAATAAAAGCAGAAACAGATGCGGCAAAGAGCAGGTATGAATTGGCTAGAGCAACATTTGATCGAGAGAAAGAATTAAGAAAAGAAGGCTTAACATCCGAAAGAGAGTTTTTGGAAGCGCAGCAGATCCGTGACAATGCTTATATTGAATTTAATTTAAATAAACAAAAGTTACGAGCTATAGGGATTGAACAGAATGTGAGCAATTGTAATGATGATTGTGACTTAACACTCTACGAAATACGCTCACCTGCAGATGGAATTATCACTGAAAAGCATGTTGTTCATGGTGAATTACTGAATGAAGAAAGTCGTCCATTTGTTATCGCCAATCTTGATCAGGTCTGGGTAAATCTAACGATCTATCAGAAAGATCTTGAAAAAATACAAGTCGGACAACAAGTGCAAGTTGTCTCTGGTTATAACATCCCTGATGTAGATAGCGAAATTGTATATATCAGCCCCAATGTCTCTGAAGAGACACGTAGTGCAGCAGCTCGTGTTGTCATCGATAACAAAGATGAAAAATGGCGTCCGGGTTTGTTTGTCTCAGTCGTTGTCACATTGTCAAATATTACAAGCGATATTGTTATTCCTAAAACAGCATTAGAAACGATTAATAATCAATCTGTCGTGTTTATCAAGAATCAAGAAGGTTTTGAACCCCATCCAGTTACATTGGGCCGTAGTGATAAAAATAATATAGAAGTATTAGAAGGTTTACGTGCAGGTGATAAGTATGTCGCAAAGAATGCTTTTGTCCTGAAAGCACAGATGCAAAAGGCGTCATTTGGTGATGGACACGGACACTAATTTAAATAATTTAGAAAAGAGAATTTAAGATAATGATTGATAAATTAATCGACTTTAGCCTGCAAAATCGACTATTGATGGTCATGTTTGCAGTCCTTGTCATCCTTGCGGGTTATCGTGCTTATACGCAATTACCCATAGATGCATTTCCCGATGTTTCGCCAAACCTGGTGCAAATATTTACCGAGACTGAAGGACTTGCACCGGAAGAGATTGAAATGTATGTCACCTATCCGGTGGAAGTTGCCATGACAGGTTTGCCCGGTATCGACAATGTCCGGTCCGTCTCAAATTTTGGGTTGTCTGTAGTCAATGTCTATTTTGAAGATGACATAGATATTTATTTCGCACGGCAATTGGTAAATGAACGATTGCAGGAAGCCCGTGAACAGATCCCGGAAGGATTTGGCGATCCAGGCATGGGGCCGATCTCAACCGGTATGGGGCTCATTCTTTTTTATTATCTTGAAGATACTTCAGGAAAATATTCCCTTGAAGAATTACGCGTAATTCAGGACTGGCTGGTCAAGTTTAACCTACAAACCGTACCAGGTGTGACGGAGATTCTGGGTATAGGCGGATTTGAAAAGCAATTTCATGTCGAGATAAGCCCTGATGCGCTACTACGCTATTCTGTCTCATTAGAAGATGTAATCTCACGAATCAAAGCCAATAACCTTAACGTTGGCGCCCAGTTTATCGAGAAAAACTCAGAAGAATTTATTGTTCGCTCGGTAGGACTGGCAAAGGGTATTGAAGATTTAAACAATATTATTATTAAGACAGTAGATGGAAGTCCCATCTTTCTAAGCGATCTTGGTGAGATTAAAACCGGCGGAGCAATACGCCGAGGTCTACAAACTCATAATGGTATTGAAGAAGTTGTTGCCGGCATGGTAATTAAATTATTCGGTACCAATTCATCTACGGTTATCGCCGATGTCGAGAAGAGGATGGCAGAGATCAATGAGATTCTGCCGGAAGGTATCAGGATGGTTCCTTATTACGAGCAGAAAAGCCTTGTTGAAGCCTGTGTTAAGACAGTGACGAATGCTTTAACTGAAGGCGTAGGTCTTGTTATTGTGATCTTGTTACTGTTTCTGGGGGCTCTCCGTCCCAGCTTTGTCGTTGCCTTATCAATTCCATTTTCAGTATTTTTTGCCTTGATATGGATGTATATTTTCGATATATCAGCTAACTTGATGTCATTTGGTGGTCTGGCAATAGCAATTGGGATGATGGTAGATGCTAGTGTGGTTATGATTGAAAATGTCGATCGTCTACTGCGCAATGCCAATACAGATGAATCTGTTTCACATGTAGTAGGACGCGCTTGCCGCGAAGTAGCTCGGCCGATTGCATTTGCCATTATCATTATCATAGTTGTTTTTCTCCCATTATTTACCTTGCAAGGTGTGGAAGGGAAAACATTTCGGCCTTTGGCTTATACGATAGCACTTGCCATGAGTGGTTCGTTACTGTTTGCAATATTTGTTGCGCCTGTGCTTGCCTCATTTGTCATGCGTAAACCTGAACAGATCATTGATGAAAATTCTGAACATCAAACCATGATTGTTAGAATGATACTCAAGATGTATGCACCGATGGTTAGGTTTTTTGTAAAAAATAGAATATTTGCAGTCACCATTGCTCTGGTTTTGATATTAATTGGGGCAATGATCTTTCCACGACTTGGCGCAGAATTCACACCAAAACTTAATGAAGGGACGATTGTTGTACGCCTGACAATGGCTCCTTCTATATCGTTGAAAGAAAGTAAACGAAATACGATGCTGGTTGAAAAAAGATTACTCGATATTCCAGAAGTGACAAAAGTCATTTCACGAATTGGTCGGGGAGAGGTTGGGGCGCATGCCGATCCGATTAATTCAGCCGAGATTTACGTCATTCTTAAACCTAATACGGAATGGAGGAAGCCCAAAGATCAACCTTTTATCGAGCAACAGATCCGTAAAAAAATAAAAGATATTCCAGGAATACAGGCTAACTTAACGCAACCAATTGCAATGACTGTAGATGAACTACTTGAAGGTGTCAGGGCAGAGTTGGCTATTAAACTGTTTGGTGATGACCTGGAAGTTCTAAAACAATATGCAGACGAAATTGCTGAAGTGATACGGGAAGTCGAGGGAGCTGCTGATGTTCAGGTTGATCAGGTCTCTGGTGTGCCACAGCTGCGTATTCGTCCTGATAGACAGGCAATAGCTCGTTATGGAATTAATCTGGAAGATGTACAAAATGTAATCAGGGCAGCGATAGGTGGTGTGTCAGCAGGCCAGGTATTTGAAGGTATTCGGCGCTTCGATATATTTGTTAGATATAGTCCCGATGCCAGGACAACAAAAGATGATATTAAACAATTGATCATAGAAACGCCTGAGGGAATAAAAGTTCCCCTGGAGCAAATCGCAGATATTGACGAACTTGTTGGGCAGAGGCAGATCACACGCCAAAACAATCAACGCTTCATCACGATCCAGAGTAATGTCGTTGATCGAGACATCGTTACCTTTGTTGAAGATGCACAAAAACAAATTGATGTGAAAATTGATCTGCCATCAGGTTATCTCGTCACCTGGGGAGGCCAATTTCGTCTACAGCAAGAAGCCAATAAACGTTTAGCGATTGTGATTCCTGTTACCCTGTTTCTGATATTTATCATGCTCTACAGCAGTTTCAATTCGTTTAAAAATGCCACCTTGATTCTATTGAATATTCCTTTAGCTTTGGTTGGCGGCGTGGTGGCACTATGGTTAAGTGGTCAAAATCTTTCCGTGCCAGCCTCAGTTGGCTTTATTGCTCTCTTTGGTATTGC
>QNEM01000082.1 GCA_003645215.1 Gammaproteobacteria bacterium | reverse complement strand
TCTGGTGTTATTGCACCTCTACCATTTAAGACTTTTGAAAGTGTTTTACGGCTAATATTTAAATGCTCTGATGCGTCTGTAATGGTGAGTTCTAAAGAGGTGATTACCAACTCTTTTAGAATTTCACCTGGGTGCGCAGGATTGTGCATGCTCATTAGTGATAATCCTCATAATTAACTATTTCAGCATCCCTGCCTATGAATCGAAATGTTACTCTCCAATTACCACTGACAGAAACTGACCAAATATTTTTACGATTGCCTTTTAGTTCGTGTAACCGTAAACCGGGTAAATCCATATCCCGTGGGCTTTCTGCCTGATCAAGGTTGGTGAGTATTAACCTTAAGCGTTTGGCATGTTTAGCTTGAATGCCAGATGATCTACCAGTTTTATAGAAACGCTCTAATCCTTTATGTACAAAACTAATTATCATGAAGCTCATTGTAACCTGTTAGGTTACAATGTCAAATGGGTATTTTTAAGGCCTAAAAGTATGTTAATGAAGAAGGATTCCTCATTAATTATCATCAATCCTGGTCTTACCAAAATGACATCACTGCGAAAGAAAGGTGGAAGGGTATTTAGTAAAGTGATTCTACTGAATTACCAATCTAGATTGTCGGAATATTCAGAACCTGACCGACCCGAATCCTGTCATTTTTCAATCGATTCGAATCACGTAGTGTATTCATGCTGACGCTGTATCTCTGGGCAATACCTGAGAGTGTATCTCCCCGCACTATGACATATTTTCGAGTCGCAGCAGCAGCAAGCAATGTTCCTTCCGGGGCGTAGTCCGTGAAGTAGCCTTTCAGACCGCTCAACAGTGCCTTGGCAAGTTTGGTCTGATAGGCAGCATTCTTTAGATTTTTTTCTTCCTCAGGATTAGAGATATAGGCAGTTTCGACCAGTATCGAGGGAATGTCCGGTGACTTTAGAACTGCAAAGCCTGCCGACTGCACATATTTTTTATGAGTTTTACCCAATTTTTTCAGGTCATACAGAACCCTGTCAGCAACACCGATACTGGCCTCAAGACTGGCAGTTTGGGAAAGATCCAGTAGCACCGATGCCAGCACATCATCTTTATCGTCAAGGCTGACACCACCAACGAGATCAGCAGCATTTTCTCGCTCGGCCAGCCATTTAGCTGCCTCACTACTTGCCCCCCTGTTAGACAGGATATAAACAGAGGAACCCTTGACCCTGGGATCTCTAAAGGCATCAGCGTGAATAGAAATAAACAGATCTGCCTTGTGCTCCCTGGCTTTGCCGATTCGGTTACGTAGGCTGAGAAAATAGTCACCTTCCCGGATGAGTACAGCCTTCATGCCATATTCCTGATTGATTAGATGCACCAGATTTCTGGCAATCTGTAGCGTTACATCCTTTTCCCGGACCCCGTGTGGCCCCGTGGCACCGGGGTCGTCCCCACCATGGCCCGCATCGACTGCGATAATGACATCCTTTGATCGATTGTTATCTGCCTGTGTGATTAACGGTGTGGCTATGTCCTGCTTGTTTTCATCATAGAGATCAATGACCAGACGATGGCCATACTGCCGGTTGGGTTGTAACAGGAAGCTACGCATTTCGATATTTTTCTTTAAATCAAAGACAACACGTAAATCCGACTTGTTCCTTTCGGCACTGCGAACCTTATTCAGATACCTGTCTGCCCTAACAGGCTGACCGATTGCCTGGGGCATTTTTGCGTTTTTAATATCAACGACCAGACGATCAGGATTGGAGAGTAATTCCAGTTTGTGCTCAACCCGGCCAGAGACATCGAAAACTACACGCGTGTTGTCAGGTGCTGCCCAGATGCGGACATTCTGCATTGTCACCTGCCCTGCAAACGCAGAGATGGGCAACATAAAACACAAAATTAAATACAGTTTACGCATGACCTTAAAACCGTTTATTTCCCGATATTGTCTTTATTATTTGATTGTTACTTGAATAATTTCAAGTTTTATCTAGAAAATCAACCTATATCACTGTTTTATAGGCAATAGTGAAGGAAAAATCAAGTTTTGAGGGGGTTAAAAAGAACGGATGATTTCTTTTCCTGAAGGAGTTTTGGCCTCTAAGCGGACTTTTCTATGATCATCCTGATATTGAATATGAATATGTATATCCGGCGACCCCAGAAATTCCGCGCCCTTTTCAGGCCATTCGACAAGACATATGGCCTCCCCGCAGAAGTAATCACGTATACCGAGTGATTCGAGTTCTTGCGGATCATTGAGTCGGTAGAGGTCGAAGTGAAATACTTCAAGATCATCTAGCTGATAGGGTTCTACGAGCGTATAGGTCGGGCTTTTGACGATCCCTTGATGACCGAGCCCATTCAGAAAACCTCTGCTTAAAGTGGTCTTACCGGCGCCCAATTCACCTTGCAGGAATAACTTGGTGCCTGGGGGGCAGACCCTCGCCAATCTCCGCCCCAGTTCCTCCATGGCCTGGGCATCAACAACATCAAGCCGGCACATTGAGTAGTTTTCTTATCCACGGCATCAAATCACTCGCCAGCATCCCGCGTTCGCCATCGGCGGCGGCATTATCTCCGGCGCTTGCGTGAAGACAGACACCCAGACGCGCAGCATCTCCTGCATCAAGACCCGATGCGATCCCAAGGGACTTTCTCTGAGCCATCAATCCAGCAATAACACCTGTCAGGACATCTCCCATTCCGCCACTTGCCATGCCAGGATTTCCAGCAGAACAAATTGATACATGTCCCTTATCATCGACAATCACCGTACCACTGCCCTTTAACACGCTAATACCACCAAATTTCTTCTGGATTTCTTTAGCGGCAGCAATCCGATCTGATTGAACCGTTTTGGAATCACAATTTAATAAACGCGCTGCTTCACCGGGATGAGGGGTCAGTATCCAGCGATCAGAATAGACGGGGTCTTGCGCAAGTAAATTTAGGGCATCCGCATCAACAACCAAAGGCAGTTCACTCTCCAGTACCTTGGAAAATAATGACATGCCCCAACTTGACTGACCCAGGCCCGGCCCAATGGCCACGACATTGGCTTTTTCCAAAAGCGGCATCAACTCACCAGGGTTTTCAGTCGCATGCGCCATTACTTCTGGAACAGCCATGCTGATATATCCTGCATGATTCGCATGTGTAGCGAGGCTGGTTAATCCTGCGCCAGTTCTCGCCGCAGCTTCTGCACACAATCGCGCAGCACCGGCAAAACCATTGTCCCCACCAACCACAAGCACATGTCCATAGCTTCCCTTGTGTGAAGATTTCGATCTTGGGGTCAAAAAAGATTGCAGATCGTCTAATATAATTTGTTCTGTCATCGAGTTAACTTTTGTTCCTACTTCATCAGGGACATCTAAATCATCAAAATGGGCATCCCCAGCATATTCCACACCTTGCCCGGTGAACAAGCCCTGTTTCAAGCCAATAAATGAGATCGTAGCATCGGCATTTACTGCACAGCCCATGATCCGGCCCGTGTCCGCATTCAGTCCCGATGGAATATCAATAGACAATACGGGAGTATTGCAATGATTGATGGCATTGATAACTTCCTGCCATTGACCGGACACCTTCCTGTCCAAACCGGTACCCAGCAGCGCATCGACAATAACATCACACTTACCCAGATCTTCTTTGCTAAAGATCTCTGGTTTTAAACCACCGGCAATACATCTTTCGGCAGCCAGTAAGGCATCACCTGCCAGTTTTGTATGGTCACCAAGCTGTTGGAGTTTTACCGCAAGACCATCGGCCTGTGCAAGCCGCGCCAGGATATAACCATCACCACCATTGTTTCCTGCACCACAAAGCACCAGTATTTTTTCTGCATCAGGCCATTTCGAACGCATCAATTGATAGGCAGCATCCCCTGCACTTTCCATTAAGGTAATGCCGGGAATAGAAAATTCCTCAATAGCGATGCGGTCCAGCTCTCGAACTTGTGCTGCGGTGTACAGCTTCTTTGGTAAAGATAAGTTATTTATGGACATATACCCAAACTACTTGGAAATGAAAAAATGCTCCCGATAGAACTTTAATTCATCAATAGAATCTCGTATATCTTGCATGGCCAGATGCTCTGAATGTTTACCAAACTTCGGTTTATCAGCATACCAGCGTGTCACCATTTCCTTGACTGAACTGACATCAAGATTTCGATAATGAAAATACTGTTCCAGTTGCGGCATCAAACGATGTAAAAATCGGCGATCCTGGCAAATACTGTTGCCACACATGGGAGAAACCTTTTCAGGAACGAACTTTTCCAGGAACTCCAGTGTCATATTCTCTGCATCAGCAGCGGAATAAGGGCTTTCCAGAATCCTTTTTACAAGACCGGATTTATTATGTTGTCGGGTATTCCACTCATCCATAGCATCCAGTGTTTGTTCCGCCTGATGTACAGCAATGGAAGGCCCCTCGGCGATAATATTTAATTCGGAGTCCGTAACAATTGTTGCGACCTCGATGATATAATCATTATCTGTATCCAGACCGGTCATTTCCAGGTCAATCCAGATGAGATTATTTGGTGATGGAGTCATTAAGTGTCCTTATTTGCTTTGACAATCCACATTCTACCCATAATATGTGCTGCCTGAAACAGGATAAGTAATTAAAAGAGAACAGAAACTATTGAAATTATGAATGAATTTACCTACGTATTTCTTTTCGCATTGGCGCTGAGCATTGCTGTTCAATTACTACTCGGCTGGAAACATATCAGTCATGTTCGCTCACACAGTGGGAAAGTCCCTGATGCCTTTGCCGGCAAGATCCCACTGGAAGCACATCAAAAAGCCGCCGACTACACCCAGGCAAAAGTTAAAACAGGTTTTTTTGAGTTATTGCCTGCAACAATTTTCCTCCTGATCTGGACGCTGGGCGGTGCATTGCAATACCTTGATACCAGCTGGCGATCTCTGGAACTATCCGAGCTTTGGACAGGTACAGCATTTATCCTTTCAGTGGTTGCCATTATGGCTCTTCTGGATTTACCCATATCTGCCTATCGTACTTTCCGTATCGAACAAAAATTTGGTTTTAATAAAATGACCGTGCGTATTTTTATTATGGACATTATAAAAAATACGATTGTAGGGTTTCTGATTGGCGCACCGTTACTGGTGTTGGTGCTCTGGATCATGAATGCATCGGGAACACTATGGTGGTTGTATGTATGGATGACATGGTTTGGATTTAGCCTGTTTATGATGTGGGCCTATCCAAGTTTCATTGCGCCTCTGTTTAATAAATTCAAACCGCTGGATGAAGGTGAATTAAAGGATCGTATTGAAAATTTGCTGGCACGTAATGGCTTTACCTGTAATGGTATTTTTGTCATGGACGGTTCAACACGCTCAACCCATGGCAATGCCTATTTCACCGGTCTTGGTGCAAACAAACGTATCGTCTTCTTCGATACATTGATTGATGAATTAAGCCATGATGAGATTGAAGCGGTGCTGGCACATGAGCTTGGCCATTTTAAATGTAACCACATCAAAAAACGCATGGTCGTCATGGGCGCTCTATCGCTGGCCGGACTTGCCATACTCGGCTGGTTGATTAAACTTCCCTGGTTTTATCAGGGACTGGGAATTACAACACCATCAAATTACATGGCCCTGTTATTGTTCGTCATGATTTCGCCAACATTCACATTCTTCCTGCAACCGATATTTTCATTCACATCACGCAAACACGAATTTGAAGCAGATGACTTTGCAGCAGGACAGGCACAGGCTGAGCATTTAATTCATGCACTGGTAAACCTCTACAAGGAAAATGCCAACACCCTGACACCTGATCCGACTTATTCAGCTTTTTATGATTCACATCCACCCGCACCTGTCAGGATTGCACATCTCACTGCCCAATCTTCATAAGGCTCTGGCTGCATGAATCTTTGGCGGTCAATAATTATATGTGTGTCTTTAATGCTACCGCTGACCGTAATACATGCTGAAGACATTAGTGTTGGCAAAGAACTACATCAGCAGAGCTGCCTGGAGTGCCACAAACCACAACTCTACGAACGTCCGGATCGAACAGTCAAAACACTGCAACACTTACGCTCACAGGTTTTATTTTGTGCAGTGAATAATGATGTTGAATGGTTTGACGAAGAGATCGACGATGTCACGGCTTATTTGAATGCATTTTATTATCTGTTCGGCATGAAATAACTGCTTCAATAATTTTATAAGAGTTCATTCGTAACAACACTAATGTCTGCTTCATACGGCGATCTCAACCGGTCGATGCAACACATGCACTAAATCTACTTGCATCTTGGATAATCCAAATGGCAACCATTGAACAAATGGCAAGTTCTTTTGCATACCGATACAAGCATGAGCATCAAAGGGACTTCAATTAAAACGCCCACCACCGTAGCTAATGCCGCACCGGAGGATAATCCGAAAAGAATGACCGCGGTTGCTATTGCCACCTCAAAATGGTTAGAGGCTCCAATCAAGGCGACTGGTGCAGCATCATGGTAGGAAAGTTTTAACCACCTTGCTAATAAGAAATATCCAATGGTGAAAATAAAGATTGTTTGTAAGAAAAGCGGAATGGCAATCCACAAAATAGTAAGTGGATTATTGATAATGACGTCGCCCTTAAATGAGAAAAGTAGAACCAATGTTAAAAGCAGAGCAATTATGCTGACAGGGGTAAGCCAATGTAAAAAATTTTCATTGAACCACGCCATCCCCTTATGTTCGATAATCCACTTTCTGGACAAATAGCCTGCAATTAAAGGTAATGCCACATAAATAGAGACCGAAAGCAACATCGTTTGCCAAGGCACAGGCATGGAATTTACATTAAGCAATAATCCTCCCAAGGGGCCATAGAGTAAAAGCATCATTAAGGAGTTGATTGCAACCATGACCAGCGTTAAACCATCGTTGCCTTTTGCGAGAGAACCCCACATTAGAACCATTGCAGTACAAGGTGCTATTCCCAGTAAAATTGTACCTGCGATATAACTCCGCCATAACTCTACTTCTTCACCATTTGAAAGAATTTCCGTGCCCGGCAAAAAATCTTTAAATAAATACCCTAAAAAGAAATAGGAGATCGCAAACATACTAAAAGGCTTGATAGCCCAATTAATGAACAATGTAAGGAAAACGGGCTTTGGTGTTTTTGCTGACTTAATAACCTGACCGAAATCAATTTTTACCATAATCGGATACATCATGAAGAACAGGCAAACAGCGATAGGAATAGATACCTGATAAACCGAAAAATCATTTAGTGCTATAGCAATATCAGGAGCTACATTTCCTAAAAGGATGCCACCTACAATGCAAAGTAACACCCAGGCAGTTAAGTACTGTTCAAAGATAGTTAATTTTTTCTTTGCCATATTAATTCAACAATCTTTAAATTCTAACGTTTAAGGTTTTCTACCGCCTTACATTAACAAATCATAATCATGGGTAACTGTGCCCTTGATAAGCTTGATGCTATCCCTGGCTTACTATGATGCAGGCTCTTTGGCCTGCTGACCAGCATGAAAATCAGTGTAAAGATAAACTGGAAAGATTTATTTATTAGATCCAACAACCGAAAACATATTCTTCTTTAATATTGAAGAAGAAGCAATCACACCACCGACCAGCGCACCGCTAACACCACACGTAGCCATATCCTGACCGGTAAAAAACAGATTCTTGATTGGTGTACGAGGCCGTAGAAAATGGTTTTTAAATCGTTGTGGTGTATGAGCAAGTCCATATGCTTCACCACGCTGATGGTTCATGAAATACTGCGTTGTTAATGGAGTGGATAATTCACAATGTTTTACCTTGCCCTTAACAGACGGGACATGCTGGTAAAGTAACTCCAGCATACGTTCGGATAACTGCACTTTCAGTTCCTCATAATCATCACTGCGATGCTTCCAACGGCTTCCTTCCCAGGGTTTAAATAATTCATAAGGCATGAAGGTAATTAAATCAATTGTGGCATGCCCCGGATGGCGTGTATTGA
>QNEM01000081.1 GCA_003645215.1 Gammaproteobacteria bacterium | reverse complement strand
TTACGTGGCACGATGAAGAAAATTGCCGATGGTGAAGATTACAAAATCCCTGCAACCATTGATGATGTAACTGTCCTTGATGAGATTGCTCAGGAACTCAAACAACTCAACTATTAATATAATCTGGAATGATTAAAAATATTATGGAGATAATGAAATATGAGAAAATTATTTAGCAAACTATTTGTAATTATACTGGTTTTAACTTCAACACAGTTATTAATGGCCCAGCAGTATATAGAACTGGATAAGCTTGTTCCAGATAAGGAGTACGACAATATTCATGCATATAAGGTGGATACCGACAAGAATAAAAGCGCTGTTATTATCTGGATAAAAAAAGGAGTTAAGGCACATAAGCATGAATATCATTCAGAAACCCTTGTTGTATTAGCGGGTACTGCAGAAATGAAACTCGGCGATAATTCCTACATGATCAAGGCAGGAGATTATATTAATGTGCCGGAAAATACGGTGCACTCGGTTTTAGTTACATCTGATGTGCCACTGAAAGTATTATCTGTACAATCTCCGGAATTCCTGGGCAAGGATAGAGTCTTTATTGAATAAGTGTCTGGCCAAATATTCATACAATAAATAAAGGCATGCGATGAGTATAACTCTGGATTTTGTTGATAAGACCGTGTTGGTGATCGGTGGTACCAGTGGTATTAACCGTGGCATTGCAAGCTTGTTTGCCGAGCATGGTGCACGCGTTGCGGTGGCCAGTCGTTCACAGGAGAAAGTGGATGATACGGTGGCATCACTTAAAAACCTGGGGGCCCAGAGCATGGGCTTTACTGTGGATGTTAGAGATGCAGAGGCTGTTAAAAAAGGCGTAATGGAAGTACATGAGAATTATGGTGAGCTTGATGTGGTTGTCTCCGGTGCGGCCGGAAATTTCGTTGCAACAGCAATGGGTATGTCGGCAAATGGATTTCGTGCCGTGGTTGATATCGATTTAATGGGAACCTTTCATGTTATGCAGGCAGTTTATCCCTGTTTGAAAAAACCAGGCGCATCAGTCATCAATATCTCGGCACCACAGGCCTTTATCCCCATGGAAGCCCAAAGTCATGTTTGTGCGGCCAAGGCCGGTGTAGATATGCTCACACGAACCCTGGCAATGGAGTGGGGACCAGAAGGCATCAGGGTTAATTCTATTGTGCCTGGACCGATTGAAAATACTGAGGGTATGAAACGCCTGGCACCCTCAGCTGAAATCCTTGAACAGGTAAAAGAATCTGTACCCTTAAAACGACTGGGCTCGACCGAGGATATTGGTAATGCCTGTCTATTTCTTGGTTCTCCAATGGGTGATTATATTAATGGCGCTGTTATTCCTGTGGACGGAGGGTGGTCGCAAAATGGTACCGGCGTAATGCGCTCAGCCTTGTCCGACTTTGCCCAGGGAACTGTAAAATAAATGTGGTTAAATATTTATTACCTGGGCCATTCTCAGAATTAATTTACCGGGCAATAAAATAACAAATTGAGCTGAGAATAATTTTATATTAAAGAACATCTGTCTCTTGATTGTTCATACATGAAGAAATAATAAACTGCAGGAAATATTGGTGAGCGAGTATATAAATATAGAAAATGAAGGTCGTATTAAAATAATACGTATCAATCGACCGAAGAAAAAGAATGCTCTGGATTTGGCCATGTATTCGGCATTGGCACAAGCACTGCGTGATGCTGATGAGGATAACAATACAAGAGTGTCTTATCTGACCGGCGTTGATGATGCATTTTGTAGTGGCAATGACATTAACGATTTCCTGAAAAATCCGCCAACAGGTGAATCCAGTCCGGTACTTCAGTTTATAAATGTAATAATCAACGCACAAAAACCAATAGTTGCCGCTGTCAATGGGATAGCTGTCGGTATTGGAACGACGATGCTGTTACATTGTGACCTGGTTTACGCAAGTGACGCAGCCCAATTTCAGTTGCCCTTCGTAAATATTGGTTTGTGTCCTGAAGCAGGATCTACTTATATTTTGTCTGCCTTGATGGGGCATCAAAAAATATCGGAATTATTATTGTTAGGCGACAGGTTTAGTGCGGAGCAAGCTGAAAGTTTTGGCATCGTTAACAAAGTTGTTGCAGCGGATGAGCTGGAAACAATAGCGATGAAATCAGCAAGGCGAATTTCTGAGCAACCACCGGGTGCAACACAGACGAGTAAAGCGTTGTTGCGAATCGCAATGCGCAATCAGGTTGTAGAAGCGAGTCAACGTGAATTATCGAGCTTTATTCCGATGCTGAATGGTGAAGAGGCAAAAGAGGCATTAACGGCATTTATGGAAAAGAGAAAACCGGATTTTTCCCGATTCTAATAAAGCACAATGATATAGACAGTTACGTAGTGATTGTCCTGGTAATGCCAGCATGTTCTGAATGATGAATTGAGAGATTTATTGCAGTATCAGTCATGGTGTTTCTTTTATAGATAATGTTTTTCTGGAGATTAGAATGTCAGTGAATGCAAATGGTGTTTCCAATGATGAAATGTTACTGGTTGATGTTGATGCAGGTATTTGCAAAATAACACTGAATCGGCCAGCACAATACAATGCATTATCTGTTGAGTTTTTGACAGCGCTACAAAATGCACTGGATGAGATTGCAGAAAATAAAACGATACGGGTAGTCATCATTGCTGCCAATGGCAAGGCTTTTTGTGCTGGCCACGATTTGAAAGAAATGCGATCCAGTGAGGATCGGGAATTTCATCAATCATTATTTACTCAATGCGGCCAAATGATGCAAACCATTAATCAACTACCACAACCTGTTATTGCCCAGGTTAGTGGTATCGCCACGGCGGCAGGTTGCCAACTGGTTGCGACATGTGACCTGGCCGTGGCAGCAGATAATGCCCGTTTTGCCGTATCCGGGATCAATGTTGGCTTGTTCTGTTCTACACCCGCGGTACCACTAAGTAGAAATATGCATCGAAAACAGGCCATGCACATGTTGTTGACAGGTGAATTTATCGATGCAATAACCGCCCGGCAATATGGATTAATAAATGAAATTGTCCCTGTTGATCAACTGGAATCAGCGACACTTGAGCTTGCCAGAAAAATTACCGGGAAATCACCATTGGCAATAGAGATGGGAAAAAAGTTTTTCTATCAACAGTTGAATCTGGACTTGAGTGCGGCGTACGGTATCGCAAGTGAGACTATGGCCTGTAATATGGACAGCGAGGATGCTCGAGAAGGGATTGATGCCTTCGTTGAAAAACGGCAACCTGAGTGGAAGGGTAGATAAAAAAACAAAGGTGAATCAGAAAATGAATGCAGACCATATTTACGAACTTGGATTGGGTAAAAATAAGGCTAATTATACTCCGTTATCACCTTTAACATTTTTGAAAAGGGCTGCGTTTATTTATCCGGACAGGGTGTCGGTTGTCTATGGCGATAGACACTATAAATGGTCTGAGACATACAACCGTTGTCGTCAATTGGCATCTGCATTGAGGCAGAGAGGCATTGTCCAGGGTGACACAGTTGCTGTCATGTTGCCCAATATTCCTGCTATGTATGAAGCTCATTTTGGTATCTCTATGACTGGCGCAGTGCTTAACGCACTTAATTTCAGGCTCGATTCTGATGCAATTGCTTTTATGCTGCAACATAGCGAAGCAAAGGTATTTTTAATCGATCGGGAATATTCAAAAGTCGTTAAGGAGGCGTTAGCACAACTATCAGACAAACCGCTGGTGATTGATGTTGATGATCCCTTGTATGAAGGTGGTGAGTTTCTTGGTGAAATTGAATATGAGGATTTTCTCAAGGAAGGAAGCCCGGATTTTAACTGGACCCTGCCTGAAGACGAGTGGAATGCCATCAGTCTGAATTACACGTCTGGAACAACTGGCGATCCCAAGGGCGTAGTTTCTCATCATCGTGGTGCCTATCTGAACGCTGTTTCAAATATGATGGCCTGGACTATGCCGGCTCATCCCGTATATTTATGGACCTTACCAATGTTTCACGCTAACGGTTGGTGTTTCCCCTGGACAATCGCTGCAATGATTGGCACCAGTGTATGCCTGCGTGATGTCCGGGAAGATGCGATATACGAATTGATCAAGAAAGAGAAGGTCAACTATTTGTGTGGCGCTCCAATTGTATTGAATCTTATGGCAAATGCTGCTGATGATTTAAAACAGGGCATAGAGCATAAAGTGAATATCATGACAGCAGGTGCTGCACCCCCAGCTGCCATATTGGAAGCCATACAACAAATGGGTTTTGAAGTGATACATGTTTATGGTTTGACGGAAACCTACGGACCTGCAGCAGTATGCGCCTGGCATGAGAAGTGGAATGATCTGTCAATTACCGAACAGTCTGAGCTCAAGTCCAGGCAAGGTGTTTGTTATCCCCTGCAAGAAAGCATAATGGTTGCCGATCCAGATACACTGGAACCCGTCGAAAAAGATGGTGAGACCATGGGTGAGATATTTTTTCGCGGAAATATTGTTATGAAAGGTTACCTGAAAAATCCTGACACTACAGAGAAAGCATTTAAGGGCGGTTGGTTTCATAGTGGAGATCTGGCTGTATGGCATGAGGATGGTTATATCCAGATCAAGGATCGTTCCAAGGATGTTATTATTTCAGGGGGCGAGAATATCTCCAGTATCGAGGTAGAAGCTACTTTATATCGCCATCCCCAGGTTATGGAAGCCGCCGTGGTCGCTCGACTGAATGAGAAATGGGGAGAGACACCCTGTGCTTTTGTTACATTGAAAGATGGGGAAGAATTGAGCAGTGAAGAACTTATAGAATTTTGTCGTAATAACATGGCACATTTCAAAGCACCAAGGACTATCGTATTTGGGCCATTGCCAAAGACCTCTACCGGCAAGATTCAGAAATTCAAATTAAGGGACCAGGCTAATCAACTTTGATAACAAATCATAAATTTGTGCACGAGCCAATAAGCCAATAAACCAGGGCCACAGCCCATCTATATTGCATTACACACAATCATTATAAGAAACATTAAACCAATCCGAGGTTTTTCTGATGTCATTAAGCCCCACTGTTCAACGTGAATTGATTCACGAGCGAACCATTGAATGTAAAGGATATAAAAGGAATGATGATCTCTGGGATATAGAAGGCCATCTCATTGATATAAAATCCTACGATTTTCCTAACCATGACAGGGGCGGGATAGCCGCAGGGGAACCTATCCATGACATGTGGCTACGGATTACAGTTGATAATGACATGCTCATTCACGAAGCCGAAGCCGTTACAGTGTCATCACCCTTTAATATGTGTCCGAACATTACCCGTAATTTCACCCAGCTAAAAGGTATTCAAATCAAACCAGGATGGCGTATTTTGGTTAATAAACTGCTCGGAGGCACTCAAGGGTGCACACATTTGGTAGAGCTCTTGAATCCACTCGCTACCACCGCTTTTCAAACCATCTATCCATTAATATCTCAGGAAATGACATCAGCTATTCCAGGTAAAAAACCTCTGCTACTTGGCAGTTGCCATACCTATGCCAGTGATAGTCTGGTGGTAAAAAGACAATGGACCGAGCACTACGACGGCGATAAATAAATTTAAAAATAAGGAGAATACAATATGTCAGACAGTGATAATTTTGATGAATATGAAGTAGGACAGACCGATTCCATCAGTAAAACGGTTACAGAGACTGACCTGGTATTATTTGCTGCCGTCACAGGTGATTTTAACCCTATTCATGTAGATGAAGAGTATGCAAAAAAAACCATGTTCAAAGGGCGTATAGCACATGGTGTTATTTCTGCAGGAATTATCAGTGCTGTTCTGGCGATGAAACTTCCTGGGCCTGGTTCTATCATTATGGAAAAGAACATAAAATTTAAAGCACCAGTCCGGATCGGGGACACTATTACAGCAACGGTGACCATTACAGAAATAATAAAAGAAAAAAGGATTATTAAGCTACACACTGTTTGTACTGTTGCTGGTAAGGAAGTTAATACCGGTGATTGCACTATGATGAAACCCTGAAAATGCAAGTTCATTTATAACTTACATTTTGGTCATGCGTCTCATACCAGGTTTCACAAGCGTGTCGTTGTGCTGGTAATGATGTATGTTTACATCAATTTTGTAACTCCGCGATTGAAGAGCAAATCAGAATACTAATTACCTGAAAATACTGGTTTCTTCTTTTCGATGAAGGCATTGACACCGGTCATATAGTCTTGCGTTGAGAAGAGTGAAGAAAAACAGTCCTGTTCCATTTCCAGACCGTCTGTAATAGAGAGATCACGCATGGCATTGATAGATGCCTTTGCTTTTGCGACAGCAACAGGTGCTCGTTGGGCAATGACAGATGCGATGTTCTGAGTTTCTTCCAGCAATTCTTCGGGTGAGACCAGTTTCGAGATCAAGCCCCATTCATAGAGTTCCTGGGCAGAATAAATATTGCCTGTAAATGTCATCATCTTTGCTCTATGGACACCAATGCTGCGTGCTAACCGTTGTGTTCCGCCATAGCCCGGGATCAGTCCCAGACTGACTTCAGGCAATCCATATTTGGCTTTATTACTGGAAACAACGAAATCGCAGGCCAGAACCAGTTCCATGCCTCCACCCAGGGCAAAACCATTGACGCATGCGATGACGGGGACAGCTAGTTGTTCTATCGCGTTAAAAACTTCCTGTCCGCGGTTCGATAATGTCCTGGCTTGTTGAGGAGACATGTTTTGCATTTCTTTTATGTCTGCCCCGGCAACGAAAGACTTATCTCCTGCACCAGTAATAATCAGGCAGCGTATATTATTATCTTCAGAAATCATGTTTAAGAAGCTCTTGAACTCACTGAAAAGTTCTTCATTCAAGGCATTCAGGGCTTTTGGGCGGTTAATCTGTAACAAGCCTACGCCATCAGCACAGGTCTCAAAATTCAAGGTGTTAAATGTCATCTGCGTTCCTTTGAGGGTATCTCATAAAAATTGATCATATCTTTAGTCATCGTAACTATAAAAACCCCGGCCTGATTTTCGGCCTAACCAGCCCGCCTCTACGTATTTAACTAACAAAGGGCAGGGACGATATTTGCTTTCCCCCAATCCCTCGTGCAAAACATGCATGATTGCAAGACATGTATCCAGACCAATCAGATCGGCCAGGGCTAAAGGCCCCATCGGTTGGTTGGTTCCCAGCATCATGGCCTGATCTATATCTTCTTCGTTGGCAATGCCTTCGCTAAGGGTAAAAACGGCCTCATTAATCATAGGCATTAATATACGGTTTACCACAAATCCGGGGCGGTCATTTGCTTCAACAAAAACTTTATCCAGTTTTTCTGTGAATGCCCTTACTTTATTGAAAGTATCATCAGAAGTTTGAAGGCCACGAATACCTTCCACCAGTTTCATCACGGGTACGGGGTTCATGAAATGCATACCGCAGACTTGAGCTGGGCGCTTTGTTACTGCAGCCATTTTTGTGATAGAAATTGATGATGTGTTCGAGCAAAGCAAGGCTTCGGTTTTACAAATCTCATCTAGTTGTTTGAGGATATTGAGTTTTAGATCTACATTCTCTGTGGCTGCTTCAATGACACAATCACATTGATCCAGATCGGTTAATTGGGTCGTGGTTTTAATATTCTCCAGAAGTGCTGCCTTCCCGGCTGCATCCATCTTTTCTTTTTTTATGAGGCGGTCACAATTTTTGCTAATGGTGCTTAATGCTGAATTCAGAGCATCTTCATGAATGTCTGACAATATAACCTGGTAACCTTTTTGTGCGGCAACCTGGGCAATACCATTGCCCATTTGTCCTGCTCCTACTACACCTATTTGTTTCATGATTTGTCCTGTCTTTTAAGTATTCGTTAGATTTTATTAGTAATGTTTTTAAATTTAATATGCAGATGAACCTTGTTCTACATATTTCCGTAATTCGGCCCACCGCCTCCTTCAGGAGTAAGCCAGGTAATATTCTGGGCAGGATCCTTGATGTCACATGTTTTACAATGTACACAGTTCTGGCTATTGATCTGGAATTTATCTTGCCCTTTTTCATCCTTGATTACTTCATAAACACCTGCCGGACAATAGCGCTGAGCCGGTTCGTCATAAACAGGTAAATTTTTCCTGATCGGAATCGTCGGATCGTTCAGGTGTAAGTGGCAAGGCTGGTCTTCTTCGTGATTGGTACTTGATAAAAATACCGATGACAGCTTATCAAATGTAAGTACATTATCGGGTTTTGGGTAATCGGGATGAGGGCATTCGCTTGCCGGCTTT
>QNEM01000080.1 GCA_003645215.1 Gammaproteobacteria bacterium | reverse complement strand
CCCGCCTCAGTCAATTCCTGCGCATTGGTTAATACTTCAAATGTCTTTGCATCAATTGCACCTGTTGCTTTTGTTCTATCTCTATCTCTGGCATGAATATCTGATGAAAATAGCATTAATAAAGCTATAAATAGAAACGGTATTATGTTTACAAGCCAATCACGATGTTTTGTATTCACACAGGCAATCATCAATTATTTTTCCAGTGCAAATGTAATTTTCGTGCGGACGCCTGAAACTTCGATCGGCTCTCCGTCAACTACACGAGGTTTGTATTTGTAGCGAAGCGCTGATTTTACTGCAGCTCTATCAAAAATGCCTTCTGGCTTTGATTCCACAACAACAGCATCTTTAACAGTGCCTTGTTTGGTTACGGTGTATTCTACAATAACGTAGCCTTCCAATCCTTTGCTTAAAGCTCGCCTTGGGTATTGAGGTGCTACTTTTACGATAGGCAGATATTCGCCGTCTGTCGCTTGTAACCCTGCACCAATATTCAAATCAAGTTTTGCCTGTATATTACCAGGTGCAGAAACTTGTCCTACTTCAGCATTGCCATCGATCTTGTCAAAATCCTGTTGTGGAATTTCTGGTGGTGGAGTTTCATCAACCTTTGGTTTCTCCGGCTTTTCTATTAAACGCTGGATATCTATCTCTACATCGGGCATATGTATATCTGGTAACTTAATACGCCCTGATTTATCCAGACTTTTATCTGCGATGGCAATCAGGCTAACCATAAGTGCCAACAATAACAGGGTAACTAATAGAGCTTCTGGAATAACAAAAAGGAATCTGAACAATGTCCACATTGCAAATTTGCTACTGGTATCTGTGCTGAAAAATTTCATCAACTTTAGTTTGAGGAATCCGTAGCTAAAGATACTTTTTCATGAGGCACAACTGAGCGAGCTGCGTCCAATACTGAAGTAAATGTTTTCACTGATGACAACTCGTCTGCCTGAATAACCACACCTCCTTCCGGATTCTCTGCATGTAGTCTTTCTATGTTGGCACGCACAGAACGTATATCAATACGTCGTTTATCGATCCAGATGCTATTGTCTGCGCTAATTGCAACAAGTACTGTAATATTGTCTTTTTGTTGCTCTGTACTGGCATCCGGACGGTTTACATCCACACCCGACTCTTTGATAAACGTTGCTGTAACGATAAAGAAAATTAACATAATAAACACCACATCCAGCATAGGTGTTAAATCAACAGCACCTTCATCCTCAGCACCTGCAGCAGAACTGTAACCTCTTCTTCTCATAATTAATGATCCATAGTTAAGTGTTCTTCGATCAAGCTACTTTCTCGACTGGCCTTCTGGGTGATGTAAATATTTGCAAATACACCCGATAATGCCGCAACCATGCCAGCCATTGTTGGAATTGTGGCACGAGAAACACCACCTGCCATTGATTTTGCATCGCCACCTCCAGTAATAGATAGAATGGTGAAAACATCTATCATTCCAGTGACGGTGCCAAGCAACCCAAACAAGGGACAAATAGCAATCATGGTTTTTATTATTGGCAAATGTTGATCAATCTTTATACGGGTTTCAGAAATGAGCTTTTCCCGAATTGCCTGAGCAGCCCAGGATGTTCGTTCATTACGTGCTTCCCATGTTGCGATTACATTTTTTGCATCCACTCTATAACCAACAAAGAAATACAAAAAACGCTCAAGAATCAAAACCCACATGACAAAAGTGAGTACAGCGATTAAGTACAGGACAGGTCCGCCAGAAATAAAAAAATTATTAATGGCATCAAGTGCATCCATTAAATAAATTGGCATAAACTGGCTCCTGTCCTTAACCCTGGATTATTGACCTGACCTTTCAGCTACGATGCCTGCTGTTTGCTCTTCAAGTATATGTAATAACTTTTTCGCCTTACCGTTTAACATGGTATGCAATAACAGGGTTGGTATTGCTACCATAAGACCAAGAACTGTAGTCACCAATGCGCTTGAGATACCACCTGCCATCGCTTTTGGATCACCTGCACCGTATATTGTTATTGCCTGGAACACTATGATCATCCCGGTGACGGTACCTAACAAACCTAACAACGGGGCCACCATCGCAATTATTTTCAGTATTGATAAACCTGATTGAATTTTGGGACCCTCCTTAAGGATTGCTTCGTCCATTCTCAATTCCAGGCTTTCAGTATCTGACTGGCTATTTTCTTCAGCCACTTTCAATACCCGACCTAAAGGATTGTTGGTTTTTATTTCTTTTCGTTTTAACTGGGAACTGATTTTCGCTGACGTAAAGCCAAGAGCCAGGAATCGCCACAAGGCTATCAATATTGCAAACCCACCTACACAAGTAATGATATAGCCAACCTGTCTACCCTGGTGCCAACGCTCTTCCAGGGTGGGGGTATTGATAATTGCTTTCAGGAAACCTCCACCAGCAGCACCAGTTGGATCGATTCCTACCGGGGAAACACCATCAGAAGAATTCTGTAATGCCAGGGCTTTATCTGCCAATTTATGCGGTTGGCGAGGTAATACAGAAACGCTACGAGTATTAGAATCATAGGCCAGATAATCACCATTTGAAACCAGATTAAATAGTCCCACTCTGACAATCTCGCGATCCTTTTCAGTCCCGACATCTGTCTCATATTTTACAATACGACCTGACTCAGTCATTTCACGATGTAGTTCATACCAGACACTTTCGATTTCATCCAAAGTTGGCAAATCACTATCGCTATTCATTTTGTTAATCAGACCAGTTAAAAAAGCTTCTCTATCTGGAAATTGACTTGTGGTGATTGAATTGCGAAATCGACTTCGCATATCGCCGGCGGCCCCGGTAAGATGGCCAAACAATTCCTTTAAACTACCAAGCCTTTCATTTCTTTGTTCCCGCTTTTCTTCAACTAATAATTCATTCGAATTAAATTGCTGTTCCATTTCCTCACTTTTTGCTTCAAGCATTCTTACTTCAGCCATTGCCTGACGTATTCGTTCTTCCTGTCTTGCTTTTTCCGCAATAAAAGCAGCTTCTCTTTTTTTGTTGTCTGCAGCATCTTTTGCGCGACCGTCTTTTACCATCTGCAATAACTTGTTAATCGATATGGAATCTTCTGCTGCGAAGGTAGTTACGGGAAGAACAATAGAAAATAACAAAACTATTGTTACCACAAAGAAAGCACTTACTGTTCCAGTTTGAATTAGTTTCATTGGACTGCCTCCGGTGAATCTATCGGAAGTGTTAATATACCGATGGAGGCTTGTTTCTTGGCCATCTTGATACCTTCTCGAATTGGATTTCGATAAGTCACATTATCCAACACACCCCAGGTTTTGCTTTCATTATCCCAATTTGCTGAAACTCTTGTGTCTTTCGTTTGGCATACCATTGCAATTCGCCCTACTCTTAACACATCTACTTCCCGTTCAACACCATCCAAAGTTACGATATCGTGATAACTATCAATCTTGCGACCATATTCATTTTCAATTTGGTAAGCTTCAATTATCTGCCTGAATTTTTCGGCCACATCTATATCGGCAGCCAATAAATTTTCATGAATAAATGCTATCCGCTCCCGCCTTTCTGTCATATGAAATGGCAAATCAAGCTCTATAAACTCTTCCAGGCTATCGGCCATTTTGCTAACTAATGGGGACATTTGACGCTCAATAAGTGCGACTTGTGAAATAGACTCATCAAATTTTTTAATCAGGTCTTCCTGACTTGTAATTTGAGTATTCAACTGCACATTGTATGTTTTTAGACCTTCAACCTGTTTTATCAGGCTCCGATATTGAATAAGCCTCCCTTGTGCACCTTCAACGATAATATCTATCTTCTTTTGAGACTTATCTGCTTCTACTATCTTTTTATCTCCTTCTTTCTGTATTGCCTCAAGCGGAGCCGCCGGGGTATACCCTGAAATTAGTAGTAGTGGCAAACCAAGGACGAAGGTCTTCATGTATCTATTTGTATATTTGGTCATCATCATTACCTGTCTCGATATTATTATCTTCCTGGTTTTCTGTTTTTGAACTAACTTGATAAACATAGCATCATGTTTAGTCAAATGTAATTCAAACAAAACTAAGGAATAATTCACATAGTCTAATCAGTTTTTAACAAACTCCATTAACCATTTACTTCTCTATCAGTAATCTTTGGAAAGGTCTCTGCTCCCCACATTTGACGCTCCCGGATCCACGGCTGTGGCCAACGCGGATCAGAAGATTCAAATTCGCGCGCGATACGATGCCCTTCAAAAATTGCCTGAGCAATGATTTGCGGTGCATAACAATCACCCGCCCGGTATATACCACTGATTTCATTTTCTTCCCACTCTGCATGGCGCGCTTTTAAATCATTATATAGTCCGTTGTTCGCTTGCCTTGTAGTACAAAGTACCAATGTATCAAATTCCAACTCAACAACTTCCGAACTTGCTTGACGAGGAATTTCACCAATAGCTGATGGTCCAGACGTTCTTTTGTAACCATCTCTGTAAGAATAGACTAAAGTTAAAATATTGTTCTCAACCTTCTCAACCCAGTGTAGTGTCTTTTTGGCTATACCTTTCTCATACATCATACGATGTAAATTGGGTGACTCAAGAGTAAGTTCTGTATAGGGAGCAATACTATGGAATGCAGTGACAATAGTGACCTGCTTGCCCTGATCAGCAAGGTATTCAGCAAGAGAAACGGCAGTAAAATAACCATCGGCATCAAGAATAATGACTCTGTCACCCGCCTCTTTACCTTCCATCATAACTTGCTCAGGGGTGCACATATTTGGCTGAGATGCATCTATTCCCTCAATTGGGGCATAACTAAAACAGCTACTACCATTTCCAGCCCAGTATGAGCCTGTCGCCAGTACAACTTTATCTGCGCCATATTCAATAACATCATCGGCACTCATTTTTCCAATACCAAGATGAAGCTCAACATTTTTTAATTTGTCTAACTGTAACTGACGATAGGTGACTATTCGTCCCCACTCACTTAAACCAGGGTATTTCACTACTTTGCGCATACGACCACCAATCTCATCATCAGCTTCTCGTAAATGTACATCATAACCGCGTTCACCAAGTACTCGCGCACACTCCAGGCCGGCAGGGCCAGCGCCAACAACCAGCACAGAACACGGCTCCTTGGTTTTTTCGAATTTTTCAGGATGCCAGCCGCGTCGATATTCTTCCATTGCAGTCGGATTCTGGGTACAGATCATCGGTGGACCACCAATCTCCCAGCGAGAGATACAGATATTACAGCCGATACATTCCCTGATATCTTCGTAACGACCCTCTTCTATCTTTTTGGGCAAAAATGGATCTGCGATAGACGGTCTTGCAGCACCAATTATATCCAGTCGGCCTTCATGTATATGAGCAGCCATATCATCTGGACTCGTTTCACGACTTACACCGATAACAGGCACATTAACTATATCTCTGATACCGTTCGTCCAAGCCCGCTCATGGCCTGACTTGTAAAATCTGGATGGCCCGGCATTTTCTCCCCATTCGGCTGCAGTACCCAAATGCACATCAGCAACATCGAATAATCCTTCATTGGAGATCATCTCCAGAGTCCGAAATGATTCTTCTCGCTCAATACCACCCGGACCGAGCAACGAATCGATAGAGAATCGAGTCGCAATGGCAGCCTCATGACCTACTGCTTTCTTTAGTGCCGCCAGTGTTTCAAGCCAAAATCGCGCACGATTTTCAACTGCTCCACCATATTCATCCGTGCGTAGATTTAATGCGGGGTTCAAAAACTGCATACCGAGGAAATTATGCCCACCATACAGATAAATGATGTCAAAACCGGCTTGTATTGAACGCTTGGCGGCGGTGACATATTTTTGAATCAACAATTTTATATCGTCATGATCCATTTGATGTGCATAAACCAGATATTCAAATTCTCCAGGCATCCCCATCGAACTCATCGGAATTGCACGGGATTCAAGATTCGCTGAATTATTACCACCGTAATATAATTCGACCGCTGCAAGTGCACCATATTTATGAACTGTATCTGTCATATGGCGAAGATTATGTACATCACCATCATCCCATATTCTGGCAGAAACACGATGACAATCGTCTGCCTCAGTGGCGATGGAACAATATTCTGTACATATACCACCCCATCCACCTTCGGCCTTTACTCCACGATGTCCCGCCTGTGCCCCCGGCTTTTCTGACCCAGAACCGATACAATGAGGAACTTGATAAAACCTGTTTTTCATTGTCTTTGGACCAATCTTGATTGGTTCAAATAAAATATCGTGTTTTGGATCTCGCTTCATTTCTAATACCTCTATAAATACCAAAGATTTTTATGGTTTAAGAAACTACAACTATTCGGAGAACAGAAATCATGGCAGATTGTCAGACTTTACTGACAGGATCACAGCACCTTTTATTAAATCCCCACGTCATGCCATGTTATCCGTCAATTGACGGACAGTCAAGCTAATTGTCAGGTGGTTTTTTGCTTAATCAGCAGAACGATTTCCCTTTTCCGGGTCGAAAAGTGGCATCGTTGAGACGGTACCGGTCAGATTACCACCTTCAGATTGTATGCTTATTATTTGTCCAGATTTACTGTATTTCATATCTATTCTAGCCATGCAAATTGAGGCTTTCATTACCGTTGAATAACAAGCACCAGTAACATGACCGACTCTATTCTTATCGACAATCACATCTGCTTCAAATTCTGCTGCAACATCTCCATCCACTATCACACCGACAGTCGTAGTGGTTTCTTTCCCTTTTGCTGCCAGGCAGGCAGCTTTACCACGATAATTTGTTTGTTTATTCTTTGAAACGCAAAAACCAAGACCAATAGACCAGGGAGTATCATTCTCATTCATATCATACGGATAGAAAAATAACCCGGCCTCAACTCTGATCATATCGATACATGTTAAGGAGCCTGGTATAATACCTTCGGACTTACCTTGCTCTATAATGGCATCCCATAACTGCACAATATGCTCAGCCTTAGCGAATATTTCATATCCCCGTTCACCAGAATAACCGGTACGAGATAACATACAGTGGTAACCAAATAATGTAGTCTGCGCATGATGAAAATATTTCAATGTTTTCAGATCGTAAGGAGTATGTTGATCAAGTAATTTTACTGCTGAAGGCCCCTGCAATGATAAATTATGCAAATCATCATCCATTTCAATCGTTACATCTTTGTTTTCAGCCGACTTTTGCAATTGTTCCATGCCCGTACCGCCACCATGAACCATCATCCAGCAGTTTGGTGTGATATGAAACATAATGGCATCATCGGTAATGCCGCCATTTTCATTCAAAATCAAGACGTATGTTGATTTGCCCGGATATATAATGGTGAGATTTTTGGTACAGATATCATTACAAACCGCTAATGCATCCACACCACTGACACGTATTTTTTTCAGTCCTGAAAGATCAAAAAGACAAGCTTTGGTCCTTATCGCCTGATGCTCAAGATTTACATCCTGATCATAAGTCCATGGCATTCCCATCTCATTCCATTCTTCAAGATTCGAACCTAGTGATTCATGTCTTGCTTTCAATATAGATGTTCTTTTTATAGTCATGTTAACTCCTTAAATATATTCAACTTGGAATAAAAAGATTATGCACGTTACCATCATCCCATATCCTGACAGATACACGATGACTATCGTCCGCCTCAATCGTGTTTTGGATCACGCTTCATTTCTGATACCTTTATCGAATATCAAAGATGTCTATAGCTTAAGAAACTACAACTATTCGGAGAGCAGAAATCATGGCAGATTGTCAGACTTTACTGACTGGATCACAGCACATTTTCTTAATTCCCCACGTCATGCCATGTTATCCGTCGTATGACGGACAGTCAAGCTAATTGTCAAGTGATTTTTTGTATATTCAGCAGAACGATTTTTCTTTTCCGTGTCGAAAAGTGGTACCGTTTGAGTGATACAGGTCAGATTACCACCTTCAGATTCTATGATTTTTTTTTGAGACGCTAAACCCAGGACCAATAGACGAGGGAGTATAATTCTAATTCATATCATACGGTTAGAAAAATAACATACCCTCTGCTCTCACCATTTTGATACATGAATTGCTGCCAGCAGCAATTGTTCTTAGTATTGTCATGTCAACACCCAGATTTATTAACTTAGATTGAATGAATTTCGGTTAAATCACTAAGCTTCGAGTGCCTCAGCAAGCTCAAATATATCCAGACAAGCACCATAGGTTGCAACATTAAAAATAGGTGCTTCAGGATCAGTATTGACTGCAATAATTGTATCT
>QNEM01000079.1 GCA_003645215.1 Gammaproteobacteria bacterium | reverse complement strand
TTGTGGCCTGTCCTGTAATTTGAATTGCATGGCGTAATCAATAGCCTGAAGTAATCCTTCTGAATATTGACCCTCGCCAAACTCCAGGGCGGAAACATAGGTATCTCTTGATGCCAGGCTGATGGATGCGCTTCTATCAATGGCATCTGAGGGAGGCACACCTGCAACGCAACGATACAGGGTCGCGCCGAGGGAATAGATATCTGTCCAGGAACCCTGTAGTTCGTCCCCGGTATTATGTTGTTCTATCGGTGCATATCCCCTGGAGACAATACTGGTCATTGATTGCTCAGAAAGGCCCAGTGATTCACGGGCTGAGCCAAAATCCAGCAGTACGGGGTCCCCATCTATCCTGAGGAAGATATTTGCCGGTTTGATGTCCCTATGGATGATTCCGGCAGCATGAACTAGCCGGATGCCATCGATGATGGGTGAAATAATATTTTTTATATCTTCTTCAACAAGGGTTTTTCTGCGCATTAATATTTCATGCAGGCTTTCACCCATTTCGTAATCCATGACCATATAAGCAGTGTTGTTTGCTTCAAAGACGCTACGAACCCTGACGATGTTCGGGTGCTGGAATTGGGCAATGGTTTTCGCTTCCTCCAGGAAGCGTTCCAGGCCCCAGTGATAGGTTTCTTCTTTTTCAGAGGAGATTGGGTGCACTGATCCATCATCGTCATTACGAGTAGCCAGATCGGAGGGCATATATTCTTTTATCGCGACTTCATGGTTGAGATTAACATCCCGCGCGAGATAGGTGATCCCGAAACCACCTTCTCCAAGAATTTCAATGATTTCGTACCAATGAATTCTATAGCCAGGTTTTAGCGAATTTAAATGGTGTTTGCTTTTTTTCTTACTCATTAAATATTACGACCGCCGCAAATGGTGCTTCAGAGGTATTTAAGCTAATGTATTTCTATCCCCCAAGACGATGATATGTCCTTAACTTTTCTTGTTAAACACCTGAAAATCCTAATATTTGACGTATTTAATGACAATTACAAGGAAAATATGAGATAAATGCAATAACTCTATGAAAAAATAGGTGAAATAACCATTTAGCAGGTTTTTAGAAAATGAAATTTATTATTATATTGTTAATCGCATTATCAGGAGCAGGGGCATATTTATATCTTAATCCTGAGGTCTGGCAGCCGTGGGTAAAAGACACACCACTTGAACCTGCCCCGACAAAAACACAGGTATATAAATGGCAGGATGCGAACGGTCAATGGCAGATTACTGACCATCCACCCACTGGTAAAACACCGTACGAGAATCTGGAATATACCAGTGACGCAAATATTGTCCCTTCAATACCCGTGGATGATTAAATGTATGACAGATCATTTTTTTCAGTAGTCAGTAAACAACTGTAAGTAATCATCTTCAATACGAATATCGAGTGATTTTAATTTTTTACCCAGGCATGGGCCAGAAATACACAGGCCATCTTCAATCATGAATTTCGCCCCATGTAGTGAGCATTGAATAAGCTCGTGATTCATATCAAGAAATTGATCCGCTACCCATTCGAGATTGATGTTCGTATGCGGGCATGAATTCACATAGGCAAAATAGCGATTATTTTTACGCACGACGAAAAAATCGATTTCGCCAGAACGTGCTTCAATAGAAAATCCTTTAGAACCATTTTCTGGTATATCTTCCTTGTGACAGACTGGATAGTGTTTTGTCATGGTGGATGTATTATTAATTAAAATTGTCTGTATTTCTCTAAAATCAATCCTTTCTGGGCAATGGATATGGATAATCTTACATGGACAAAACAGGGCGATCTCAAGTAGAATTCAGCGCATCTGAATTGCTGGGAGTAACCCCTCTGGTTGCTCCCTTTTTATTGTGTCCGGAGGAATTTTTTGAATCACACGGCGTTGCTGGCATTAGAAGATGGCAGCCTTTTCTATGGAAAATCCATTGGTATTGACGGGCAAACCGTAGGCGAAGTCGTTTTCAATACTGCAATCACCGGATATCAGGAAATTCTGACAGATCCCTCGTATTGCCAACAAATAGTCACCCTGACTCAACCACACATAGGTAATGTCGGTACCAATGCTGAAGATGAAGAATCCGGTGAGATATCTGCCAGTGGCCTGGTGATCCGTGATTTACCATTTCAGGCTAGTAACTGGCGTTCGAGTGAATCTCTGGATGTTTATCTGCAACGAAATAAAGTGGTTGCGATTGCCGATATTGATACACGTCGACTCACACGTATCTTGCGCGAGAAAGGTGCGCAAAAAGGCTGTATCGTTGCCGGTAAGATAGATGAGCAAGCAGCTATCGAGGCAGCCAAAGGTTTCCCCGGTTTGTTGGGTGTAGATCTGGCCAAAGTTGTTTCAACCCAGGAAAGCTATGAATGGACACAGGGGACCTGGTCCCTGAAAGATGGATTGCCTGAGGAGACATCGGCCAATAAATCATTCAATGTGGTTGCCTACGATTTTGGCGTGAAACGAAACATATTAAGGATCCTTGCAGAGTCAGGTTGTCACATAACGGTTGTACCGGCGCAAACTCCCGCCAGCGAAGTTCTGGCAAAAAAACCGGATGGTGTATTTCTTTCAAATGGTCCTGGTGATCCTGAACCCTGTGATTACGCGATTGATGCCATTGGTGAAATTGTGGCAAGTAAGTTGCCCGTGTTTGGTATCTGTTTGGGTCATCAATTGTTGTCTCTGGCCATGGGTGCAAAAACCATCAAGATGAAATTTGGACATCATGGTGCCAATCATCCAGTGCAGTGCCTGGAAACTCAGCGGGTGATGATCTCCAGTCAAAACCATGGCTTTGCGGTGGATAAAGACAGTCTGCCAGAAACACTACGTGCAACGCATCGTTCCCTGTTTGATGGTTCACTGCAGGGGATCCATCATAATGATCTTCCAGCGTTTGGTTTTCAGGGCCACCCTGAAGCGAGCCCCGGGCCACATGATATTCGTCCTTTATTTGAACACTTTATTGAATTGATGCGAGCCAGTAAGTAACCCCAATGCCAAAACGTAAAGACATAGAAAGTATTTTAATCATTGGTGCGGGTCCCATCATTATCGGACAGGCATGTGAGTTTGATTATTCAGGAGCCCAGGCCTGTAAGGCCTTAAGGGAGGAAGGCTATCGTGTCATATTGGTGAATTCTAATCCGGCAACGATTATGACTGATCCGGAGATGGCCGATGCAACTTATATTGAACCGGTTCATTGGCGGGTTGTAGAAAGAATTATCGAGAAGGAACGTCCGGATGCCATATTACCGACCATGGGTGGTCAGACGGCATTGAATTGTGCCCTGGATCTGAATCGTAAAGGCGTACTTGAAAAATACAATGTTGAACTCATTGGTGCTTCAGTAGAGGCCATTGATAAGGCAGAAGATCGCCAGTTGTTTAAAGAAGCTATGACGAAGATTGGTTTAGGGACTCCAAAGTCACTGGTAGTTCATGACATGGATCAGGCAAAGGTCGCCCAGAAAGAAATCGGTTACCCCACGATCATTCGACCATCTTTCACACTCGGTGGTACTGGCGGGGGTATCGCCTATAACCATGAAGAATTCCTGGAAATATGTGAGCACGGACTTGACGCATCACCGACATCAGAGGTCCTGCTTGAACAGTCTGTACTTGGCTGGAAAGAATTTGAAATGGAAGTGGTGCGCGATAAAAAAGATAACTGCATCATCATTTGTTCAATTGAAAACCTTGACCCCATGGGTGTACATACAGGGGATTCCATAACCATTGCACCGGCGCAAACGCTGACGGACAAGGAATATCAGATCATGCGTGATGCATCGATTGCAGTACTGCGTGAGATTGGTGTTGAGACTGGAGGATCCAATGTCCAGTTTGCCACGAACCCTGAAAATGGCGAATTAATAGTCATTGAGATGAACCCGCGTGTTTCCCGTTCTTCAGCATTGGCATCCAAGGCGACGGGTTTTCCCATCGCCAGGGTCGCTGCAAAACTGGCAGTGGGTTATACCCTGGACGAACTGGATAATGAAATCACTGGTGGCGCAACCCCGACATCCTTTGAACCTACGATTGATTATGTGGTTACCAAGATACCCAGGTTCACCTTTGAAAAATTTCCTAAAGCAGATGATCGTCTTACAACGCAGATGAAGTCTGTCGGTGAAGTCATGGCGATTGGTCGAACATTTCAGGAATCATTACAGAAGGCATTACGCGGACTGGAAACTGATCTGGATGGTCTGAACGAGCCTGTTATCAGTGATGATGAAGATGCACTTGAGCGTGTGCGGAGAGAAATGCGGGTGCCCAGAGGAGAACGTCTGCTGTTTGTTGCCGATGCCTTCCGTCGTGGCATGACAATCGATGAAGTTCATGAATGTTGCAAGATTGATCACTGGTTTCTGGCACAGATTCAGGATCTTGTTGCAGAAGAAAAGACAATAATACAACAGGGTGAGAAATCGTTAGCGCCAGACAGGTTACGTGCACTCAAACGTAAAGGTTTTTCTGATAGTCGTATAGCAACACTATGTGCTACAACAGAACAGGCGGTTCGAAAAAGCAGACACGAAAATAATATTCGTCCTGTTTTCAAACGTGTTGATTCCTGTGCCGCAGAATTTGCAGCGACAACGGCTTATATGTATTCCACCTACGAAGAAGAATGCGAAGCTGAACCGACCGATAAACAGAAAATTATGGTATTGGGTGGTGGGCCGAACCGTATCGGGCAAGGCATTGAGTTTGACTATTGCTGTGTTCAGGCAGCATTGGCCATGCGTGAAGCAGGCTATGAAACCATCATGGTCAACTGTAATCCAGAAACAGTTTCGACAGATTACGATACCTCTGATCGTTTGTATTTTGAGCCATTGACGCTGGAAGATGTTCTGGAAATTATTGATCTTGAAAAGCCACATGGCGTGATTGTGCAATATGGTGGACAGACACCATTAAAACTTGCACGTGCTCTGGAATCCGCCGGGGCACCAATCATTGGTACTTCTCCGGATTCCATCGACCTGGCTGAAGATCGCGAACGCTTCCAGAAATTATTAATGGAACTGGATTTAAAACAACCACCAAACCGTACCGCCAGAGAAACGGAAGAAGCCGTCAAGTTGGCTGAAGAAATAGGTTATCCGTTGGTGGTTAGACCTTCATATGTTCTCGGTGGTCGTGGCATGGAAATTGTTTACAATGAAAATGATCTGCGTACTTATATGACGACTGCGGTTTCAGTTTCCAATGATTCGCCAGTATTACTGGACAGGTTCCTGAATAATGCCATTGAAGTCGATGTTGATGCCATCTGTGATGGTGAAGAGGTCTTGATTGGTGGCATTATGGAACATATTGAACAGGCCGGTGTGCACTCGGGTGACTCTGCGTGTTCCTTGCCACCGCATAGTTTAAGTGAAGATATCCAGGCACAACTTGAAGAACAGGTTCGTGCGATGGCCAGGGGCCTGAAAGTCATTGGTTTAATGAATACACAATTCGCTATTCAAGGTGATGATATCTATGTCCTCGAGGTGAATCCCCGTGCCTCAAGAACGGTGCCATTCGTTTCCAAGGCAACAGGTATTTCATTGGCGAGGGTTGCCGTGAATTGCATGGTCGGGAAAACCCTGGCCGAGCAGAAGATCAGCAAAGCCAAAAAAGCCGATTATTATTCTGTGAAGGAATCTGTGTTCCCGTTCATCAAATTTCCCGGGGTTGATTCTTTGCTAGGACCTGAGATGAAATCAACCGGTGAAGTCATGGGTGTAGGGAGAACCTTTGGTGAAGCCTTTGCCAAAGGACAGCTGGCTGCGGGCGATGTGATCCCCAAATCAGGTCTGGTTTTTATCAGCGTGCGTAATGAAGATAAAGATGCTGCTGTGATTGTCGCCAGGGAACTGGTTGGCTTAGGCTTTAGCTTATGCGCCACGCATGGCACTGCGAAATCTATCAGGGAGACGGGGCTTGAATGTCAGGGCGTGAATAAAGTGCGAGAAGGCCAACCGCATATAGTCGATATGCTGAAAAATGATCAAATTGATATGATCGTCAATACCACGGAAGATAAACAGGCCATTGCAGATTCTTATTCAATCCGTAGAACTGCTTTGCAACACAAGGTCTTCTATACTACAACGATGGCAGGTGCCATGGCGACGATCCTGGCCTTGAAGCATAGCGATATGGATCAGGTTAATTGTTTACAGGACTTGCACGAAGAATTGGCATGAGGGAATTGACCGTGAATAAATTGCCCATTAATAAATTACCCATGAAAAAATTACCGAGGAAAAACAGGAATGAGTAAGCCACCAGTTACAGCAAAAGGTGCACAGGAATTACGTGAGCAACTGAAGGAATTCAAAACAGTTGACCGGCCACGTATTTCTGCTGCAATCGCTGAGGCACGTGCCCACGGTGATTTAAGTGAAAATGCTGAATATCATGCTGCGCGTGAGCAACAAAGTTTTCTTGAAGGCCGTATAGGTATGATTGAGACCGCTTTGGCCGATGCCCAGATTATTGATGTCACAATCCTCAATGCAAATGGTAAGGTTGTCTTTGGCACGACTGTAGATTTGGTCAATATTGAAAATGATAAGGAAGTTACTTACCAGATTGTCGGAGAGATTGAAGCAGATATAGAGAGATCACTTATTTCAGTGACATCGCCTATTGCCAGGGCATTAATTGGTAAAGAAGTTGATGACGTCGTTGAAGTGAATGCCCCCAGTGGTGTGATTGAATACGAAATTCTGAAAGTACGTTACGAATAATTCATTGAATATTTTTCGATATGGCAAAAGGTTCCAGTAAAAAAAACTGGTTAGCTCGTCAGCAAAAAGATCCCTACGTCAAGCAAGCACAGCAATCACATTATCGTTCGCGTGCCGTTTATAAACTCATTGAAATTGATGATAAAGACCACTTGTTGAAGCAAGGTCAAACCATTATCGATCTGGGTGCAGCGCCCGGGAGTTGGTCTCAGTACGTCAGCGAGAAGATTGGCAACAAAGGCCGATTGATAGCCATCGATATTTTACCCATGGAGCCTGTTGATAATACATTGTTTATAAAGGGAGATTTTACTGAACAATCCGTCTATGAACAGTGTTTGCAGGCAATGGATAATACCCGGGCAGACCTTGTAATTTCAGATATGGCCCCCAACTTATCTGGTATCAGGGCAGCGGATCAGGCACGCAGTCTGTATCTGGCGGAGTTGAGCCTTGATCTGGCCAAATGCGTGCTAAAGCAGGGTGGTGATATGCTGGTCAAGGTTTTCGAAGGTGAAGGCATAGACAGGTATCGCCATGATTTAAAAGAACATTTTGGAAAAGTTATTGTCAGAAAACCAAAGGCTTCGCGCGATGATTCCCGTGAATTTTATGTTTTAGCACGTGCCTTTCGGTTATAGTTAGAACTTAGCTAGACAACGGTATTTATTAACAAAGAGGTTTTACTTTGAACGAAACAGCAAGAACTTTATTAATGATGGTTATCATCACCCTGGTGTTGATGATGGTCTTCAAGAATTTCGCAACACCTGTTGTCAGCGAAATAGCTTATTCGCATTTCCTCAGTGAAGTTAAAAATGGCGCTGTCAAAAACGTCAAGATTTCGGGAAGCATGATTACGGGCAGTCATATGGATGACACGCGTTTTGCGACATACAGTCCTGAGACAGGCAATGATGCCCTGATAGGTACCTTACTTGAGCACAATGTTGAGGTTAAGGGTGCAGCGCCGGACAATTCCTTATGGGCGCATGCCTTTATTACCTGGCTACCTTTCATCCTGATATTTGGTATCTGGTTTTATTTTATGCGTCAGATGCAGGGCGGTGGTGGGCGTGGTGGCGCATTATCGTTTGGTAAAAGTCGAGCCCGTTTACTTGGGGAAGACCAGATTAAAATTACTTTTAACGATGTCGCTGGTGTCGAAGAGGCCAAGGAAGAAGTTGGTGAGCTGGTTGAATTCCTGCGTGACCCCGGCAAGTTCCAGAAACTCGGTGGCAAGATCCCCTCGGGTGTGTTGATGGTGGGTGCTCCGGGAACAGGTAAAACTTTGCTAGCCAAGGCGATTGCGGGGGAGGCCAGTGTGCCTTTCTTCACGATTTCTGGTTCCGATTTTGTTGAGATGTTTGTCGGGGTTGGCGCTTCCCGTGTTCGTGATATGTTTGAACAGGCGAAGAAGCATGCACCGTGTATTATTTTTATTGATGAAATTGATGCCGTCGGCCGCCACCGTGGTGCGGGTCTGGGAGGCGGGCACGATGAACGCGAGCAAACCTTGAATCAGTTGCTTGTTGAGATGGATGGTTTTGAGGGTAATGA
>QNEM01000078.1 GCA_003645215.1 Gammaproteobacteria bacterium | reverse complement strand
TAGCATTGGTATCGCAGCTATTGTGCCAAAACATGATGATAGCTATATGGATTTAATTTATACCAGTGATAAAGCACTATACAAAGCGAAATCAGATGGCAGAAATATCATAAGAAGCAAGGAGACTCTGGAGAGAAACCCAAAACCAAAATTGGTCATCTAAATGTAATAATTTCTGCTTTCCTGCAAAAGATGTGAAATCCATCTATTCGTCATTCAGTGGTAATGCCAGTTCTTCAAGAAAAAATGCTGCCAGATCATGGCGCCCCAACAGTCCTGCTTTTTTGTATACAGCTCCTGCTTGTTGCCTGGCTGTTGCTTCACTAACGCCACGCGCATAGGCGACCTCTTTATGGCTTAGGCCTTTTAACAAGAACAAACCAATCTCCTTTTCTGAAGGCGTCAGTTTCCACCTTTCAAATTGATTATTGATAGAAGCACCGAGGCCTTGCAGGAGGGTCTGGGTTTCATTTTTCCACTCAATTGCTTCTTGCCTGTTTTTCTGCAGATCCGTTGTTAATTCTGATATAAGCTGTCGAGCTTCTATTGCTTCCTTATGTAAGTGAAAATATATTAAGAATGCACTTGAGGTCGCTATAGTAAATACCAGTATCTCTACAGCAATATGAGTCAAATGAGTCCCTCCACGAACATCTGCTATAACATCGATGCCAGCCAGTAAGCCAATTAATACAAAAGCTCCCAGCAAATAGAGTCGGAAACGACCTTCATACAATATTTTCTTCATCTCTAACATATTGATTTATCTGGTATTCACAAATGGCGGATAGTATTTTTTTAGATTAAACGGCATATTCTACCCAGATCAGATAGAACTGAAAGCTAAAGGATCAGATATAAGAAAAATATTTCATCTCGCATTACGGGATAATTAAATTCCGAGCATCAATTAAATAAAACAATATTGAGAACATGAAATTAGCGATTACAAATATGCTCTTCGGGCTATGCCTGTCCATGCCTGTCCTGGCTGAAATTGATCATTTACACGAAACCTCACTTGCAATTTCTGCCGATCTATCCTTGCACGAAGTTGTGGAAAAAACCTATCAGCGGAATCCACAGCTTGAATTAATGCAGGCACGGCTTACACATGTTGACGCCCTGAGCAAAAGGGCACAGAGCTTATGGGCATCTGATCCTGCTTTTAACATGAGTCATTATAACGATCAGTTAACGGATAATGATGGAGCACAGGAATGGGTAGTGGGACTGGATATGCCCATATGGCTACCAGGACAAAAGGCAGCCAGACAAAAAACAGTCACGCAACAACGGTTGCTCATTAACTCCTCGGAACCAGCATTAAAATTACAAATCGCCGGCATCGTACGTGAATTACTTTGGAGTATTGCGCTTACTAAAAACAGGGTAAGCATTGCCGAGCAGGAATGGGAAGTAGTCAGGAAGCTGGAACAGGATGTTAATAAACGCGTCGAACTGGGTGATCTGGCACAATCGGATCAGATCCTGGCACAGCAGGAATCACTATCTAAAGAAGCTGCCTGGAGAATAGCGGTTCAGGAATATGGTCATGCACAACATCGTTATGACATGATCACCGGCCTGAATGAGCTACCAGAAAATTTCAAGGAAATTACCAATGACGACCTTTCTATCACCATCGATCACCCGGCACTAAGAGAATCTTATGAAAAAGTAACCCATAGTACAGCTCAACGTGATCAGGTCATGATTGAAAAACGTGAAAATCCGTCCCTGTTTCTTGGCACACGTCACGAGCGTGATTTTTCGGATGAAGGTTTTGACAATGCCATTAGTTTCAGTCTCAACATCCCGCTGGGACTGAGCTCACACACAAGGCCAAAAATAACTGCAGCACAAGTTGAACTGACCGAAAACCGTAGCCAGATGGAAATCCTGAATCGTCAGTTGAATATTGCCATACAGGATGCCAGTAGAGAACTCGTTGCAACGCGTGATCAATATGACTTTGCCCAACGGCAAAATGAATTAACAAAAAAAAATCTGGCCATGTCGAACAAGGCTTTTTCACTTGGCGAAACCGGTCTAATCGAATTGATCAGAATTCAGGCACAGGCTTTCGCTGCTGAACGTAATATGCATCAAAAACATCTGCAGGTCGGTCTGCATACCGCCCGACTGAATCAAGCAAAGGGGATCATTCCATGAGGTTATTTTTATTCACGGCTTTATTCATGGCTTTATTCGTGAGCAGCTTGAATACCCTGGCCGAGACCACATCCGATCACGGCATGATCACGCTTTCCCGGGCCCAGATAGAGTCCTATGGAATTACCACAATGTTATTGCAACCGGCCTCAGAAGTATTAGGTGCACGTTACCCGGCAGAAGTGGTAGTGCCTAATTCACAATTACAGGTGATCAGCATATTACAGGGCGGTCTGGTTGAAGCATTGATGGTTGCCGAAGGGGATCATGTCAGCAAGGACCAAACTCTGGCAAGGGTACAGAGTCCTGGCATGTTGGAACTGCAACGTGATCTGCTGCAAACACTAATACAACTCAATCTCGCCCAATCAACACTTAACCGTGACAAACAATTGCTGGATGAAGGTATTATCCCGAAACGTCGTTACCTGGAATCCCGTAGCGCATGGCAGGCACTCGTAACCCAAAAAGAACAACATGAGGCGATGCTGCTATTTTCCGGCATGAGTAGTTCTGCAATTACTGAGCTCGAAAAAAACCGTAAATTAAACAGCGCGCTGACGGTAACCGCACCTTTTGACGGCGTTCTACTCGAGCAAATGGCTATTCCTGGTCAGAAACTGGAAGCAGCCGATCCATTGTTCAAGATTGGCCGCTTGTCACCGCTGTGGCTGGAAATTCATATGCCAGTAAATGTCGTCAGCGATATTGCTATTGGTGACACTGTCTCTATTCCAGAAATGAATATTGAAGGTGAGGTAATTACCATTGGTCGTATGGTTCATGCAGCAGATCAAGGAACCCTTGTTCGCGCAATCGTCAGGGATAATATCGAACAATTACGCCCAGGCCAGTTTGTCCAGGTACGTGTTGCTCGAAAATATGATGAGCAAAAACACTATCTTGTGCCCCGCAGAGCGATAATCAGGCTTGATCAAAGGACCATGATTTTCATTGAAGTCGAACAGGGTTTTGAGGCGATTCATGTGAATGTTGTTGGTAGTCGTGAAGGCCAGCAGATCATCACCTCCAGTCAAGCGATCACCGTACCCGTAGTGACCAGTGGCACAGTTACGCTGAAAGCCATACTCACAGGCGCGGGCGGGGAAGGCTAACAAAGATGCTGCATCGTATTATCCAATTTGCCCTGACCCAGCGCCTGCTGATCCTAATAGTCACTATTATTCTGGCGATTGCTGGCTGGAAGGCTTTTCAAACATTACCAATTGATGCTTTCCCGGATGTCTCAACAACGCAGGTAAAAATGATTATCAAGGCCCCGGGGATGACACCGGAGGAAGTGGAAACACGCATCACTGCACTGATCGAAGTTGAAATGCTCGGGATCCCAAAACAGAACATGCTGCGTTCCATATCTAAATATGCGCTGGCCGATATCACGGTAGATTTCGAAGATGGCACCGACATTTACTGGGCGCGCCAACAAGTGTCTGAACGTCTTAATGCGATCTGGGGCGATCTGCCGATGGATATTGATGGTGGCATAGCACCGATGACGACACCACTGGGTGAGATGTTCATGTTCACTATTGAAAGCGAGCAGTTATCCATCATGGAGAAACGTACTTTGCTCGACTGGGTGCTCCGCCCCGCCCTCAGGACCGTTCCGGGTGTTGCTGATGTTAATGCACTTGGCGGCCTGGTTCGTACCTTTGAAGTAACGCCGGATAGCACCTTGATGAATGCACAGGGCATCACCCTCGACACTCTGCGATCTGCCCTAAAGGAAAATAACCGTAATGACGGTGCCGGCCAGTTGATCGACGGTGAAGAAACCCTGTTGATTCGAAGCGATGGCAGTATCCAGTCACTGCAAGATATAGGAGATATTGTTGTTAAATCACACCCAATTGAACCGGTCAGAATACGTAATATCGCATCAGTCAGCATCGGCTCGCTGACCCGCTATGGTGGCGTAACTCGTAATGGACAGGGTGAAGCTGTGGAAGGTCTGGTTCTGGGCTTGCGTGGCGCCAATGCCAGCGAACTGGTGCAAGCTGTCAGTCTGAAACTGGAAGAACTTCAATCCTCCTTGCCTGAAGGCGTAACAACAAGGGTCTTTTATAATCGCGGCAATCTGGTGGATCGCGCAGTACAAACCGTGGCCACTGCACTTGGCGAAGCCATAATATTAATACTGATCCTGCTGGTGTTATTCCTCGGTAATTTGCGTGCAGCATTAACAGTTGCCCTGATCCTGCCACTGGCAGCATTATCTACCGTCATCCTCATGCGCCAGTTCGATCTATCAGCAAATCTCATGAGTCTTGGTGGACTGGCGATCGCGATTGGCATGTTAGTGGATGCGGCGGTCGTCATTGTTGAAAATATTGTTTCCGAACTGGCGCATAAGAAAAAGACAACCCTGCTACCTCGTCTGCATCTTATCTATCGTTCCGCTGCAGATGTCGCTCTCCCCGTCACCACCGGAATTATCATCATCATGGTTGTGTTTCTACCACTGTTAACCCTGCAGGGACTTGAGGGTAAATTATTCTCACCTGTCGCGATAACAATTGTCTTTGCCTTGGGGGCGTCATTGGTGCTATCACTGACCGTTATTCCGGTGCTGGCTTCAGTCCTGTTAAAAAACGTCAGCCACAAAGATCCGATACTGGTCAGGGCCCTGGACAGGATCTACACACCAACTCTCAAATTCTGTTTGCAATTCAGCTGGGTGCCTATTCTGGCGGCACTGGTGGCTCTGGCCGTAACGGTCGTATTATATCTACAACTTGGTAAGAGTTTTATGCCGACCCTGGATGAAGGTAATATTATTGTGCAGACAGAAAAACTACCCTCCATTAATCTCGATGAATCCCTGCGCATCGATAATATGGTTGAGAAAGCGATACTCGAGAAAGTGCCCGAGGTCACCGGTATTATTGCGCGTACTGGATCGGATGAAATCGGACTTGACCCCATGGGGCTGAACCAGACGGACATGTTTCTCGAGATCAAGCCACGTGAAGAATGGAGTTTTAAAACAAAAGACGAATTTATCGAGAAGCTTAGAAACGTACTGGGTGAGTTTCCTGGTCTGGTGTTCGGTTTTACCCAACCCATAGAAATGCGTGTCTCGGAAATGCTTACCGGGGTACGTGGCGATGTTGCTATTAAATTGTTTGGCGATGATCTGGATACTCTCAACGTAAAAGCGCAGGAAATAGCCAATGTCATTGAAAAACTGGAAGGTGCAGAAGATGTGTTTACTGCTCAGAATGAAGGTGTGCAATATTTACGCGTGGTAATTGATCGTCTGGCAGTAGGTCGCCTCGGTTTGTCCATTGATGATGTTGAAAACACGCTGCGTTCTCTGATCGAAGGTCAGAACATGGGTACCATCTACGAAAAATCACGACGTATTCCCCTGATCATTAAAGGCAGTGGTGATCTTCGCCAATCGGCCGATGAATTTATCAACCTGCGGCTAACGCTGGATGATGGCCGTAGCATTCCACTAACCAGCCTGGCACGTCTGGAACGTGTTGCAGGTCCGGTAATGATCAGCCGCGAAACAGGCAGTCGATTATCCGTCGTTACCGCCAATGTCAGTGGACGTGACCTGGTAGGTTTTGTTGATGAAGCAAAACAAAAGGTGGCTGATCAGGTTCAGTTACCAACGGGTTATTATTTAAAATGGGGTGGTCAGTTTGAAAATCAACAACGCGCGGCAACTCGATTCGCCATCGTCATTCCAGCCTCCATCGGCCTGATCTTCCTGTTGTTATTCAGTACCTTCCGATCCATCAGTCAATCAATGCTGATCCTGACAAATATCCCGTTTGCCATGATTGGTGGTGTCGTTGCCTTGTGGATCACGGGAGAATACATGTCTGTCCCCGCATCAGTTGGTTTTATAGCTTTGCTAGGGATCGCTGTATTAAACGGAGTGGTTCTTGTCACCTTTTTCAATCAGCTCAGGGAGTTGGGTCATAACATCAATGACGTGGTTATTGATGGCGCACGGCGACGTTTACGACCAGTCATGATGACTGCCAGTATTGCTGCTTTTTCATTGATCCCTTTGTTGTTTGCTACTGGCCCCGGCTCAGAAATCCAGCGTCCACTCGCCATCGTTGTCATCGGTGGACTGGTCACGTCGACAATATTGACCTTATTAATACTGCCTGTGCTGTACCGCTGGATCTATAGCAGGGGAATATCATGAACCAGTCATTACTCACGCTTATCTGCCCACCTTCTCTCGAACGACCTATAAGCACCTGGTTACTGGAGCATGAAAAAATTTCAGGTTTTACCACCAAGCAGGCCTATGGCCATGGAAGTAAACCAGATACCCTTGATCTTATTGAACAAGTTGAAGGACGCAAGAAACAGATCGTGTTTCAAATACATGTGACTTCTGAAATAGCAGAAGTCATTATCAATGATCTTAAAAAGGATTTTAAAGGGACAGATATTCATTATTGGCTTGTGCCTGTTATTGCGGCGGGTCAGTTAGACCAGCTGTAATTAATTTTTATGCAGGAACACAAACCCGGTGAATCTTTTTGTTGGTTTTACTCTGATGACTTTCACCATACTCAGTCAGCAAAATATCAACTTTTTTCATTGTACTTCTTGTGGTGTTATTGCCCTACTTCACTATTACCGTTGAACCCTCAACGATTAAGGTCGTCCCTTCTGCAGCAACAACACGCACTGTTTCACCTGCATCTATATCGAACCCCTTTATTTTCCAGGTTGAATCATCCACTTTTATCTTGCCTACCCCATTAACGATGGGTTCTTTCAGCGTGAAGCTTTGGCCGATGTATTTTTCACCTCGACGATTCAATGCGGGCTCATCAGTGACAAGCGGGTTTTTCTTTCGATAAGATCTGTACATCATCACTGCAGTCACCGACAGGATCGCAAAAATTAATATCTGAACCAGAAAAGCAAGCTCGGGGAAAATATACATGAGACCACCAACAAAGATTGCTGAGACACCCATCCACAGAAAGTAGGCACCTGGTATGAGTATTTCCAGAATGATTAGCACAACCGCCACTATCAACCAGTGCCAGTATATAATCTCATTAATCCATTCCATATGATTTACCCTCTATGTGTTGTTGGATTATTCGACCCGTCATCACTATCTTTGCCAAATGTTTCCTTGGCAATCTCGGTAATTCCCGCAAGCGCGCCGATGACATTACTGGCCTCCAGTGGCATCAGGATCACTTTCTGATTTGGCGCAGCGGCAATGTCTTTCAATGCCTCAATATATTTGTTTGCTACAAAATAGTTAACTGCCTGAATATTACCAGTAGCAATGGCATTGGAAACATCGGTGGTTGCCTTGGCTTCTGCTTCGGCCTGTCTTTCCCTGGCTTCCGCATCACGGAAGGCCGATTCTCTACGGCCTTCTGCCTCAAGGATGGCTGCCCGCTTTTCACCGTCTGCTTTCAGAATTTCGGCTTGCTTGAAACCTTCTGCCTCAAGGATATTTGCACGCTTGTCACGCTCTGCCTTCATCTGTCTGGCCATGGAATCGACCAGATCCTGTGGTGGTGTAATGTCCTTGATTTCAATACGCGTGATCTTCACGCCCCAGGGCCCTGTAGCTTCATCAACAACAGATAGCAGTCTTGCATTGATGGTATCTCTTTTTGATAACAACTCATCCAGATCCATTGAGCCCATCACTGTACGAATATTGGTCATGGTCAGGTTCAATATCGCCCGGGTCAGATCATTTACTTCATAAGCCGCCTGAGCTGCATTCAGCACCTGGAAAAACACCACGCCATCGACCCTGACCATGGCATTATCTTTGGTAATCACTTCCTGGGATGGCACCTCCATGACGGATTCCATCATGTTCATTTTAGCGCCGATGGCATCGAAGTAAGGTACGATGAAGTGCAGTCCCGGACGTAATGTTCTTGTATATTCTCCGAAACGCTCAACCGTAAATTCGTAGCCCTGGTCAACTGTGTTAACGGCTTTGAAAAAGCCAATAACTATCAATGCCAACAATATAAATGTAAATATTGTTCCTCCATCCATAACTCTTCTCCTTCAATTATCCGTATTAAAAACCCTGTTATTTAATAAATCTAATGCACAGGGGATAACGATAGTACACCCCTTCATTTGCCTTGATTGAGGCAATGATAACAACAATAAACTGGAAAATTACAACAACAAAAATGAGCACAAAACCAATCAGGATG
>QNEM01000077.1 GCA_003645215.1 Gammaproteobacteria bacterium | reverse complement strand
GATTACCTACACCCAGAACAGTATAGATGGATGGTATATTGAACCTGCATACCGTTTCAGGGCACCGGGTTTTATCCCCGGTGAGATCGGTATTTTTACGCGTTATGCAGAATGGGATGCTATCGGTGGATCAGGTAGCAATGTGCCAGATGGTACCTATATTCAATATGAAAGCTGGCATGTAGGCACGAACTGGTGGCCACATTCCAATGTTGCATTCAAGTTTGATTATCAAAACGAAAGTGGTGATAACAGGGCGAGAGTCATCAATGATGGTTTTAATCTGGGCCTTGCTTATGAATTTTAATTCGAAAGCATTGTGATGAAAATAATCAGCCTGCGATTTTGTCTTTATTTTTGCTTATTGGTGGGCAATCAGTTTCTGCCTGGCCATGTCTTGGCGGTAGGTAATTATCAGGAACCAGCAGAATTTATTCAGAAGGTATTTTACGGTGATGCGCCGAAGGTCAGTAAAATCTGGATTAGGAAAGATCTTAAAGTAAAAATACATGAGATCATGGGGCATGATCTCGGTGTACTTAGATTAAAATACTGGGAAAAGGAAGGGCGCACTGCCTGGATACTTGAAGAGATTGGCAAGGTGAGGCCAATCACCGCCGGTATAGTCGTTTACGAGAATAAGATTGAAAGTATCAATGTACTGACTTTCCGTGAAAGCCGGGGGTGGGAGGTACGTTATCCTTTTTTTACTGATCAGTTCAATGAAGCGACAATTACGGAAGATAATCAGCTGGACAGGCATATTGACGGGATATCGGGCGCCACACTCTCGGTCAAGGCGATGACAAAAATGGCACGGCTTGCTTTATTGTTGAATCATGAAGTTGAAGTTTCAGGAAAATAACATCAGGTAAAACAAAATGTGGGCTTTCATTCATACATGGCACAGGAAGGTGGGTATCACTGCCGCATTTTTTGTCTTGTTACTGGTCGTTACCGGTCTGTTGCTGAATCATACTGGCAGCTTAAACCTGCAGAATATTTTCGTTCAAAGCGAGAAACTTCTTCAGTGGTATCACATTCAACCTGAAGGGCAGGTGAAAGGTTTCAGCGTAGATCAGCATTGGTTGACCCAAATCGATGGTCGTTTATATTTTGATCAGACGGAGCTTGCAGATCATATTGATGATTTACATGGAGCGGTGCTGATAAGTGATGGATTTGTTATCGCACTGGATAGAAGTTTATTAATTCTGACTCAATCCGGAGAGCTTGTGGAAAGACTTTCGGGAAGCGAAGGTGTCCCACCAGGGATAAAATCAATTGGAATATCCAGTAAGGAAGATATCGTTATCAAAGCGGCACATGGAGATTACATTGCTGATCTTGATGCCACAGAATGGCAGGAACAGGAGGGACTTGTTGTTGACTGGTCAGTTCCTGATGAAATACCGGAAAACTTGAGTGAACAGTTACTGACACTTTATCGTGGTAAGGGATTACCACTGGAAAGAGTGATCCTGGATATTCACAGCGGCAGAATACTGGGACAGGCAGGTGTGTTTCTGGTTGATTTTATGGCGGTATTATTTTTACTGCTGGCTATGAGCGGTGTCTGGATGTGGTATAAATACAGATAAAAATGATGATCTGGTGGTTCCTTCTGTCTACAATGCCATTGGGATTTTATTTATAAGATAGAGGAAACTGATATGGCTAAGATAACCCTGCATGGTAATGAAATAAACACTAATGGAGATTTGCCCGCTATTGGTGAGCAGGCACCTGCCTTCTCGCTGGTTAATAGTGAATTGGCGGATGTTGGTCTTGAGAGCTACAGCGGTAAAAAGAAATTACTGAATATTGTGCCCAGTCTGGATACACCTACCTGTGCTTTATCGACAAAAAAGTTTAATGATTCGGCTGCCAGTAGAGAAGATACTGTCTTTCTGATGATTTCCGGAGATCTTCCTTTTGCTATGTCGCGTTTTTGCTCAGCAGAAGGGACTGATAATGTTGTACCACTTTCAATGATGCGTTCACGTAAATTTGCAAAAGACTATGGTGTGTTAATAGAAGATGGTCCATTGGCGGGTATTACAGCACGCGCAATTGTAGTCATCGATGAAAATGACAAGGTAATACATACAGAACTGGTAAGCGAAATTGCAGATGAACCAAATTACAATGCTGCCCTCGCATTATTGTAATGGCCCTGTTGCAAGAACATTCCAGTTAATAAATATTAATTCACGATAATGTCTTCGCAAGGAACAACTGGCCTTGAACGTTTGTTCAAGGCCTTTGGTTTTTCCATGCAAGGATTGACTGCTGCCTTCAAAAATGAAGCGGCATTTCGACAGGAAATATATCTTGCCATCATACTTATACCACTGGGTTTTTATTTCGGAGAAACCGGGGTAGAAATTGCGCTACTTGTGAGTGTGATTCTACTGGTATTGATTACTGAATTGATTAACTCTGGCATGGAAGCAGTTGTTGACAGGTTCGGAGGAGAACAGCATGAGCTATCTGGTCGGGCAAAGGATGTTGCCTCAGCAGCGGTATTGATCGCTTTACTTAATGTAGTGCTTGTCTGGGGATGCGTTTTATTTATTTAACATCTAGTCTCCTCTACAGGTGATTTACTTGATCTCCATCAATGTATAATTATTCGGGTCAACCATAATCAGAAGGGTTCTATACTACCGGTAGCTGAGTATAGGTAAGTGTCAGTTTAGTGGGGAATGGCTAAGTGGACAGAAAAATACGATTTGGGTCTTATATTCGAGAGATAACGATTCGACAGAAGTTGATTAGCTACAATGATCTCGTCCCCGAAATCAGACAGGATTCGGACGGCAATGATATTCCCTATGTCCCGCCAAAGTTAAAACTAAGAAATATAGATATATACCGACTGGTCCAACCTTATGTCAGCACCAGGTTGTATGATCAGATCAGGGCAGTCTTGCCTCTGGCGCTATATCTGGTTTTGTTTCAACTCTTTATTCTAAGACAGGATTTGACAGATTCCTGGGTGATAACGGCAGGGCTGGTCTCCGTTATCATTGGTTTGATGCTGTTCATGGAAGGTCTGAAGGTTGGCTTGATGCCCTTTGGCGAAACCATAGGCAATAGTTTACCCACCAAATCGCCATTGTCTGTAGTGCTCACGGTTACTTTCCTGCTGGGCATAGGTGTTACCTTTGCTGAACCTGCCATTGGCGCATTAAAAACTGCTGGCTCTATTGTAGATGTTACAAAGGCGCCGTATTTGTATACCTTACTCAACCAATGGTCTGATACGCTGGTACTGATCGTTGGCATGGGTGTCGGCCTGGCGGCTGTTCTTGGAACACTGCGCTTTATCTATGGCTGGAGCCTGAAGCCTTTCATCTATTGTACGATGATACCAACACTCGGTCTGACTCTTTATATCATGACCGATCCGGAGTTGAGCAAGGTTTTAGGTCTTGCCTGGGACTGTGGTGCTGTGACCACCGGACCTGTCACCGTTCCCCTGGTGCTCTCTCTGGGCATAGGTATCGCATCCTCTGCCGGCAAAGGTCATTCGTCATTGTCCGGGTTCGGGATCGTGACACTTGCTTCATTATTTCCGATCATTGGTGTGATGATGTTAGCAATCTTTGTCTCATCGACTACATCCGTTGATTCAATCATTGCAAGTGCGAGTCAGATTGACAATGCTGCCCGTGTTTTTCCCTGGTATGAACAGACACCGTGGCAAGAGATGATACTGGGAGTGCGGGCGATCGTGCCACTGGTATTGTTTCTGATTTTTGTAATGTATTTCATTCTCAATGAAAAAATAAAAAATAAGGTGATGACAACTTATGGTATTTCTCTATGTGTCATTGGCATGGTGGTTTTTAATGTTGGGCTAAGTTATGGCCTGGCAAAGCTGGGCGGACAGTCTGGCGGTCTGGTGCCGGCTGCTTTTACCAATATTGCACTGGTAGAGAATTCACCGCTTTATTCCTTATCGTTGGGTATTTCAATTGCTGCCCTGTTTGCCTGGTTTTTAGGCCTGGGGGCTACCCTGGCTGAACCTGCCCTGAACGCATTGGGTACAACGGTTGAAAATCTTACCAATGGTGCCTTTAGAAAATCCATGCTTATGTATGCTGTTTCAACAGGGGTAGCCTTTGGTATTGCAATCGGAGTATTAAAAATTATTTTTGATATACCCATCGCCTACCTGCTTTTGCCAGGCTATATCTTTGGCCTGATATTGACCGCTTTATCAACCGAGGAGTTTGTCAACATTGCCTGGGACAGTGCCGGGGTAACAACAGGGCCAGTCACAGTACCCCTGGTTCTGGCGATGGGACTGGGCTTTGGCAATGCCATGGGATCTGTTGAAGGTTTTGGTATTTTATCTATGGCTTCTATCTGCCCGATCATTGCGGTGCTATCTACGGGATTATGGGTACAGTGGAAGATTAATCGCAGGCATCAGGCAGATTATGAGGAAGAGAATAAAGTGGAGGCGACACTGGTATGAGCAAAAGAGAAATCACAGTATTAACAGATGTCTCACTGATCACATGTATTGTGCAGAGGGGAATTGCTGACACTATCGTCAAGGCTGCTCAGGAAGCAGGTGCACAGGGTGCTACTGTCTATTACGCACGTGGGGAAGGTGTCAGAGAACGCTTGGGTATCCTTGCATTGGCGGTTGAAGTTGATAAGGAAGTCATCAATGTAGTGGTCGCGAAGGATCAGGCAGATCGAATTCTGGAAAGAATGTATATTGCTGGCGACCTGGATACTCCCGGCATGGGGTTTATCTATTTAACACCGCTGGAAAAAGCGGCAACCTATATTCCCAGAGAAATCGCCGAGAAACTGGAGAGAGATGAGGCAGGTGCAAAATCAGCCGCGGGAAGCGATCAATAATGTTTATTAACAATCAAAAATTGATTACCTGTATCTTGCCAAAAGGCATTTGTCGTGATGTTCTTAAATCCCTCAAGGAAGAAAAGGGTATTATCACTGCCAATATGAATACAGCCAGAGGACTGGGTAAATTAACTCCTCTGGCATATCGAGGCGTCGGTGAACAGACAGAAAAAGAGCTTCTGACCGTAACAGTTTCCGGGAAAGACGCAGATGAGATTTTTGGGTTTATCTATGATGAGGCCAGGATAGGCAGGCCACATGGTGGCTTGATTTATATGACTAATCTGGATCGTATTTCTGCTTATTCATTACCAGAAGATCTTCCCGAAGAAGAATAGGCCTACTATATTTTGTCTAGATACTGCTTCCAGTTAAATGATGGATCTGCAATTGCCAGAAACTCTGGATTCAACAGGGAATCTTTGCTGTTGTAACGAATTGGTTTGAAATCCATATCAACCACACAGCCACCGGCCTCTTCAACAATGCATTGTGCTGCAGCTGTGTCCCATTCAGAGGTTAACCCGTACCTTGGGTAGATATCTGCCTTGCCTTCTGCGATCAGGCAAAATTTCAGCGAACTACCAATGGCAAGAATTTCTGCGCCATCCAACTGATCAATAAAGGCCCGTTGTTTTTCACTCCCGTGTGAACGACTGCCTGCGATAGTAATTTTATCAGCTTCAGTCGTTTTTACCTTGATCGGTTTTGTGACTCCTTCGGCACTCGTTTTAAAAGCACCGAGGGATGTTGCGGCATAGTAGCAAACACCTGTAACAGGAACAGTGATTACCCCCAGGCCAGGTTGCCCGTTTTCAATCAGGGCGATATTGACAGTAAACTCACCATTACGTTTGATAAATTCACGCGTGCCATCGAGTGGATCAACCAGCCAATAACAGTTCCACTGGCTGCGTTCAGCGTAAGGTAGTTCTGCAGACTCTTCTGATAGCACCGGAATATCCGGGGTTAATTCTGCAAGCGCTGCGCAGATTGTATTGTGTGCTGCCAAATCAGCAGCAGTCAAGGGTGAACGATCGTCCTTACTCTCAACGGAAAAATCAGTATCATATATTTCGAGAATGCGATCTGCGGCATTACCGGCAATCTGACAAATTTCTTCAATTAGCTTCTGGTTTATTTCCATTTTATTTTTACAGATATTATGTGAGTCATTAGTTGTTTATATTCAAGCTACGTTTCCATGTAGCTTGGGTATATGATAATAGAGAATGCCAACAGGACATAATAATTAAATGATTAACTGGAATGAGATTGAAACGGTGATGCTGGATATGGATGGCACCTTGCTTGATCTCCACTTTGACAATTATTTCTGGCAGGAATACCTGCCAGAATACTGGGGCAAACCGAAAGGCATGGATATTGATACTGCAAAGGCGGCATTAATCCCGAGATTTAAGGCCATGGAAGGATCCCTTGCATGGTACTGCCTGGACTACTGGTCTGAAGAGTTGGGACTGGATGTTTTTAAACTTAAATACGATGTTGAGCATTTAATAAAAACAAGACCTTATACAGAGGAATTATTATGTAAGTTGAATGAAATGGACAAGGAAGTTGTGCTAGTAACCAATGCGCACGAAAAAATTCTTGATGTAAAACTTGAAAAAACAGGGCTTAAAAAACATTTTGATCACATTATTTCAGCTCATGCATTGGGCAGTCCAAAAGAGCACAGTGAATTCTGGGAATTACTCTCCACTACTGTTCAGTTCAGTCAGGAGAAGTCTTTGTTTATTGATGACAACCTGACGGTGTTGCGTGTTGCCCAGGAATACGGGATCCGTCATTTACTGAGCATTGCCAAACCAGATAGTCAGTTACCGACACGAACATTAACGGAGTTTTTTCCCATTGATGATTTCAGGGAATTATTTACGGATTAAGAAAGGCAGGATTAATTCTTGAAAGCCAGTGCAAAATCAAATACCTGGTGCCCCTTATTTAAACCTCGCTTTTCAAACTTGGTCATCGGTCGCCACCGTGGGCGGGGCGAATACTTGTTATTACCAGCCAGATTGATGATATCTGCCTGATGTCCGAGTACTTCAATGATTTGTTCTGCATAATCCTCCCAGTCGGTTGCAATAAAAACACGACCGTGTTTTTTTAAAACGGGTTTAATCAAGGATAGGAGGGATGAATTTATCAAGCGTCTTTTATGGTGTTTTTTCTTGGGCCAGGGATCGGGGAAAAATATATAAACGCAATCAATGCTATTTTCAGGTAACTGGTATTTTAAAATTTCAACAACATCATGAGAGATGAGTCGAATATTTGATAGTTTCTTTTCTTCAATCTGTCGCATCAGGCTGCCGATGCCAGGTCGGTGTACCTCAATAGCCAGATAGTCATTCTCTTTGTGATTTTCTGCCATCTGGCCGGTGGCATCTCCCATCCCCGTACCTATTTCCAGTATCCTGGGGGCATGTCGTGCAAAGATTTTATGCAGATCCAGAGGTTCCTTACTGAAATCGATACCGTGAATTGGCCAGGAAGATTCAAGTGCATCTTTCTGTGCTGATGTCATGCGGCCATCGCGTAAAACAAAACTACGTATTGGTGGATGCTGGTTTGATTCTGTTGTCATTACAAGGTAGCGCTAATACCTGGTTTGTTCTAGATCAGAAAAATGTGCCATCAATGGGAGAGGATGCACTGGCATAGGCGCGGCGCGGCATGCGGCCGGCGAGGAATGCCTGACGACCGGACTCAATGCCTTTTTTCATTGCGCTTGCCATCAACACGGGGTTTTTGGCTTCGGCAACGGCGGTATTCATTAACACACCATCGCAACCCAGTTCCATGGCAATTGCAGCATCGGAAGCTGTACCAACGCCGGCATCTACAATAATGGGGACAGATGCATTTTCTACGATTGTCCTTATATTGTACGGGTTTCTAATACCAAGGCCTGAGCCGATGGGTGCAGCGAGTGGCATGACGGCAACACAGCCCATTTCCTCAAAGCGTTTAGCCATAATAGGATCGTCGTTGGTATAAACCATGACATCAAAATCTTCCTTGATAAGTTCTTCTGCGGCGATAATTGTTGCTGGTACATCGGGGAAAAGTGTTTTCTCATCCCCTAGTACTTCGAGCTTGACGAGTTTATGGCCATCAAGCAACTCGCGAGCAAGCAGACAAGTTCGTATGGCAGAGTCTGCGTCGTAGCACCCGGCTGTATTTGGCAGGATGGTATATTTATCCGGACGGATGACATCCAGTAAATTCGGCTCATCGGTATTTTGACCAATGTTGGTTCTACGGATAGCAACAGTAATGATTTGTGATCCACTTGCCTCGATGGCATGCAGGGTTTCATCCATGTCCTTATATTTCCCCGTACCCAGGAGCAATCTTGATGTGTAAGCCTGTCCGGCGATGATTACCGGATCTTCAGGATTGTTTTTAGTAACTGACATTAACCACCACCGATTGCTTCAACGATTTCAACATTGTCACCTGACTCTATTTCATAAGCGGAAAATAAACTGCGGGGAATAATTCGTTGATTGACTTCTACGGCAAGGCGACCCGAAATCTC
>QNEM01000076.1 GCA_003645215.1 Gammaproteobacteria bacterium | reverse complement strand
TGATGGTGTCATAGGGCCAGATAAACCAGAGTTAATGCCAGTTCAGGACTAGAGTTGACTCTCCGTTGTTTGGGAAATGATACTGGATAAAATTTGCATGACGTCTATCACAAAACTATTCTTAATCCTGTTTAGCCTGTTACTGTGGGCACACCAGGTATCCGCACTGACAATGACAGCCGAGGAGACCGTCCGGGAATCTACACAGGAAGTACTGGATAGATTGCACACGGATCGAGATAAGCTTGAATCAAATCCAAAATATATTCAGGTAATCGTTGAGGAACTGATTGTTCCTCATTTTGACTTTGTCACAATGTCGCATCTGGTGTTAGGTAAGCACTGGCATGAAATTAGTGAATCCAGACAAATCTGTTTTATTCACGGGTTCAAGAATCTTCTGGTCAGGAGGTACGCGGATATATTTCTTGGTTATGATGACAAGATAATCGCATATCAACCTACGGAACCTGCAGAGGAAGAGGGTGTGGTTATAGTTAAACAAACAATTACCAAGCCAGGTGAAGAAGCATTTTTCATAGAATATCCTGTGCGTTCAGGTGAATATGGCTGGAAGGTGATCGATCTTGTTGTCGAAGGTATTAGTTTACTGAAGAGTTATCACGGAACCTTTCAAAGCGAGATTAATAAACAGGGACTTCAGGCCTTCATTCATGGCTTTCAGGAGTGTGACGACCAGAGCATAAAATATGATTCACAAAGTATGGTTATAGATACTGTATTAGATTTTCTGTAACTCAGCACACAGGGATGATGCGTTTAACTGCCTTTTACTATCATCTTGTATTCAAGCAATCGTCGTTGGTACTGGTTCTTGTCTCATTCATGGTCCTGCTGGCGGCTTATTATGCACTTGATTTTGAGCTTGACGCCTCTGCTGAGTCATTGGTGTTGGAGAATGACAATAGCCTTGAATATTATCGCCAAACACGTGAACAGTATGGCACAGATGAATTCCTTATCATTACCTACACTCCTGATAATGACCTTCTTTCGAAAGAATCACTCAAGGGCATAGAATCACTTCGCGATCAGTTATTAAAGATAGATTCAGTCGAGTCTGTTGTGTCTATTCTTGATGTCCCCATTATTTATAACCTTGAAGTAAAACTGTCCGAATTAGCAAATAACCTTGAGACAATCGAATCGCCAGGCATGGACATGGCCCTGGTCCGCAAGGAATTTCTAACAAATCCATTTTATCGTGACTTGATTGTGAGTAGTGATGTAAAAACGACGGCAATTCAGGTTATTTTTTATCCAGACATAAAATATTTTGACCTGATAAAGCATCGTGACAATTTACGTGCGCAATCCAGTCAACACGATTTAAACCAGGAGGAGACAGAAGAACTTAAAAATGTTCTACAACAAATCAAGGAACACAACAGTGAAGCCTTGAAACAACGAGAGAAGGATATCGAAATCGTACGTAGAATAATGAATTCTGAGCGCCAACACGCAAAACTGTTTCTAGGCGGGATACCCATGATAACAGTCGATATGATTCGCTTTATTCGCCATGATCTTCTCGTCTTCGGTGTAGGTGTGATCGCTTTTCTGGTATTTATTCTAATGCTTTTTTTTCGTAAGCCACGCTGGGTATTAATACCATTACTTTGTTGTGTAATTACCGGGATACTTATGATTGGATTTCTGGGTCTGGCGGGCTGGAGCATCACGGTTATTTCATCGAATTTTTTGTCCATTCTGCTTATCCTGACTTTATCTTTGACCATCCATTTAATTGTCAGGTTTCGGGATCTGCAGATTGCCTCTCCGGATAAATCACAGTCCGTGCTGATTCGCGATACTGTGGCATCTATGGCCAGGCCCTGTTTTTACACTATATTAACTACCGCTGTGGCATTTGCATCTTTAATCGTCAGCAAGATAGGCCCGGTTATTGATTTTGGCTGGATAATGGTGATAGGACTGGGCATGGCGTTCATTGTCAGTTTTCTGGTGTTTCCTGCCAGTATTGTTTTACTGCCCGCAACAGCTGTGCCGCCATCACAGGATTTTACCCGCAGGTTCACCTTATGGGTCGCTCAACTTGTACAAGCTACCCCCTGGACAATTATTTTCACAAGTGCGTTGCTGATGATTATTGTGGGTATAGGAATTTCTCGACTTAAAGTTGAAAATCGATTTATCGATAATTTTAAATCATCGACTGAAATATATCAGGGCATGATAGTGATCGATCAAAAACTGGGAGGTACGACACCGCTTGACGTTATTATTGATCCAGATCAGGAGTTCTACCAGTTAGAAGAAGATCTGTCCGAACAGGCCAGTGACTTTGATAGTTTATTTACAGATCCTTTATACGAACCAGTGAAACCCAATTACTGGTTAAATCCAGAGATGATGGAAAAAATACAGTCTGTTCATGAGCATCTGCAGTCTTACTCCACCACAGGAAAGGTATTATCTATAGCAACTGCTATAAAAATTATTGAACGACTGAATGGTGAACCACTGGATGAATTTGAACTGGCCTTGCTTCGCAAACGTGTCCCCGATGATGTTGCGAATGATCTGATCGATCCGTATTTATCTGCAGATTCAAACCAGACCCGGTTTAGTGTGCGCGTTATTGAATCTGATCCTTCTTTAAATCGAAAACAATTGCTGGCTGGTATCAAGGAATTTCTTGTTAAAGAAATGCATTTCGAAGATAGTCAGATTCACCTGACTGGCATGCTGGTTCTTTACAATAATATGTTACAAAGTTTATTTCGCTCACAAATCCTGACATTCGGGGCAGTGTTTCTGGCAATATTCATAACCTTTATCTTTCTGTTTCGCAGTTTCGTACTGGCGGTGATCGGGATCATTCCAAACATATTTTCTGCGGTATTAATCCTCGGTATTATGGGATGGCTGAGTGTGCCCCTTGATATGATGACTATTACCATTGCATCGATAACCATAGGTATTTCAGTCGATGACACGATTCACTATATACATCGACTAAAATACGAATATCTTACAGACAGGAACTACCCGTCTGCCATTAAAAGGTGCCACGGTGGGATCGGTAAAGCGATGTTCTACACCTCAATAGCCATTGTTTTTGGCTTTGCAATCCTTGGCCTGTCAAATTTTATACCAACCATTTATTTTGGCTTATTAGTTGGAACCGCCATGTTAGTTGCCTTGATCGGGAACCTGCTGTTGTTACCTGCCATTATACTTAAAGCGAAACCGGGTATTGCCTCTGTATGAATAATCAGCACCAGATCCCTCTGGAACAATTATATAGTCAGTTGGATAGTGGTTTTAAAGGGCTATCCAATAGTGAGGCAGACAGGCGTCTTAAAGAAACGGGTCTTAATGAATTACGTGTACGTCGACAAACCCCGGAATATATAAAATTTCTTTTGCAGTTTAAAAATTTCTTTGCACTGTTACTTATGGTTGGTGGTGGATTGGCATTTTTTGCAGACTACCTGGATCCGGGGCAGGGTAATTTCTATATTGGCTGTGCGCTTTATGGTGTTGTACTTCTGAATGCCAGCTTCACTTACATGCAGGAATATCAAAGTGAAAAGATCATGGAAAGCTTTCAAAAGATGTTGCCTACCATGGTCACTATCGAACGTAATGGTGAAGTTAATCAGATTAATGCCAAACAGGTTGTCCCCGGCGACATCATGCTGCTTTATGAAGGAGATAAAATTTCTGCAGATGGAAGGTTGCTACGCGAGAACCAGTTAAAAGTTGATATGAGTAGCCTCACGGGTGAAAGTGAACCGGTAGAGTTACAAGTCGATGCCGACAATGAGAATATTCATCATAGCAAAAACATGGTCTTTTCCGGCACCCTGGTACAAAGTGGAAATGGCAAGGCTATTGTGTGTGCCACGGGCATGGAAACCCAGATTGGAAAAATTGTTGAATTAACCAAACACACAAAGAAAGTTGAATCGCCTATAGGCAAGGAACTTAAATATTTCATCAAGATAATAAGTGGCATAGCCATATTTCTTGGGGTCACATTCTATATTGTCAGTGTTGCCATTGGTAAGGGAGAAATCAGCAGCCTGATCTTTGCTATAGGTATTATTGTTGCCAATGTGCCAGAAGGCCTGTTACCTACGGTTACCCTGGCATTGACAATGGCAAGCAAGCGAATGGCGCGTAAAAATGCGCTTATAAAAAATCTTGAAAGTGTTGAAACATTAGGAAGCACTACCGTTATTTGCACTGACAAGACTGGCACGCTTACCCAGAACAAGATCAGTGTGAACACATTGATTATAAATCGTCATCATCACGATATAACTGATCCGGATATATCAGAAGAACCGGAGTTACATATTGCACGCCGAATCATGACACTCTGCAATAACGCGCATCTCGATAGTCACTTAAAGTATAGCGGCGATTCAACTGAAATAGCCCTGCTTGCATACGGCAATAAAATAAAATCTATCAAGGACATTGTCCGCACCAAACGTTTTAGTGAGAAAACGTTTACATCTGATGACAAATATATGATCACGGTCCATGAATCACCTAACAATGATCATTTTCACGCATATCTGAAAGGCGCCCCTGAAGTCGTGATGAATATGTGTGATCGAATTCATGTTGATGGTAAGAAAGTACCCTTCACAGATCACTATCGTGAAATGATTGTTGAGCAATATATGCTACTGGCAGAACGTGGCGAACGGGGTCTGGCACTGGCATACAGGAACAGTAGTAACGATGAGCTTGCCGGTGATGGCTATGTTTTTATTGGTGTTGTCGGCATGCTTGATCCACCAAGACCGGAAGTTCCTGAGGCAATACTGAAGTGTCGAAATGCCGGAATCCGGGTATTCATGTTGACGGGTGATTTTGGACCTACCGCAGAAGCCATAGGCAAACAGATTGGTTTATTTACAGATGCTGGAAAAGTACTGCAGGGTGACGACTTGTCTGCATTAGATGAAGAAGGATTATCTAGAGTACTGGATGAAAAAGAACTGATATTTGCACGTATTACACCGGCGCAAAAATTACAAATCGTTAAGGCACTACAAAAGAAGGGCCAAATAGTCACTGTTACTGGTGACGGAGTAAATGATTCACCTGCACTCAAAAATGCAGATATGGGTGTTGCCATGGGATTAATGGGAACAGATGTTGCCAAGGAAGCAAGTAATATGGTGCTAATGGATGATAATTTCGCAACCATTGTGACAGCCGTTGAAGAAGGCCGAACCATATTTGACAACATTAAAAAGTTTATTGCCTATATATTAACCAGTAATATTCCCCAGATCCTGCCCTTTATAGCTTATGTGCTTCTGGACATACCCCTACCTCTAACCGTGGTACTGATACTTGCTATCGATCTTGGCACCGATATTGTGCCTGCCCTGGGACTGGGCGCTGAAAAACCGGAAACAGATGTTATGAATAAGCCTCCTCGTTCAAGGAATGAAAGGCTGTTAACAGGTAATTTACTATTCATGAGTTACGGTATCGTCGGCATGATCCAGGCTGCCGCCGGCTTCTTTAGTTACTTTGTTGTCCTGCTTGATGGTGGATGGCAATGGGGAGAATCATTGGCTGCAACAGACCCTTTATACAGAACGGCGATCACTGCATTCTTTGCCTCTATCATAATTTGTCAGGTGGCTGATGTTCTGATCTGCAGAACGCGTCGGCAAAGTATACTTACGGTTGGAATTCTTGCTAATAAGCTGGTATTACTGGGTATTGCTACAGAACTATCATTATTAGCATTAATTTCATATGTTCCGTTTATGAATACATTCTTTGGTACTGCACCGCTGGAACTCTGGCAACTTGCCTTAAGTATTCCTTTTGCTATAACGATCATCATTGCAGATGAAATACGAAGAATATTTGTCAGGCACGAGAACAGGTTTGTATTGAAATGGTTGACCTGGTAACAGATGAGCTCCATTAATGTACTACGGTGAAAAATTAAACAGTATTACCCACCTGGTTGGTGCCGTCCTGGCCCTGGTCGGTTTTGGTGCGCTACTGACCATCAGTGTCCAGGAACGCAACCCGCTGCTCATTATCAGTTTTAGTATTTTTGGCCTTACATTGGTTCTGCTGTACACCATGTCCACCCTGTATCACAGCTTTCACCCACCCGAGCTTAAAAAACTATTCCAGAAACTCGATCACGTTTCGATTTACCTGTTAATCGCAGGAACCTATACACCATATATGCTGGTATCGCTGCGTGAGCATAACGGTCTGATCATGCTGGCTTCGGTATGGGTGCTGGCCGTGATTGGTTTATTACTGGATATCTTTATTCCAAAACGTATTGAATGGTTACAGGTATCGATCTACCTGGTTATGGGCTGGATTTGTACTTTGAATTTCTCAGAGTTGCGGGCGGCTGTTCCTGCAGCTGGTGTGTTCTGGTTGACGGCGGGTGGTATTGCTTACACGCTGGGCATCGTGTTTTATGTGCTGGATATTCAGAAAAAACTCCGTCATGCTCATGGTATCTGGCACTTGTTTGTCTTAACAGGCTCCATCTGCCATTTTATTTCTATTGTTGCATATGTGAGATAGTAGCTTTAGGTACAGTATAATCAGTAAAAAACAATATATAGAAATTGACATAAAAAATGATTTCTCATCATTCATTCAGATTAATCCCGAAGCTCATGTTCCTGATGGCTTTATTACTTCCTCTCGAAGTGATTGCCGAGCATAAGATATATTTCAACGGTTCTCTAGCCGGGAATAAAGTAGTGATTAAAGTGAATGGTAGCAACAGGATCCTGGCTCGAGGACAAACCAGTAAAGAAGGCATCAAGGTAATCTCATTCAATAGAAATGAAGTGCTCGTAAGGGTACATGGCAAGCGTTATCGTTATAAGAAAAGAAGTAAAAAAGGCATAGCACTTAATGATGAAGTTATAATACCTTTTACTGATGCTCCTGCTATAGGTATATCGGGTTATTACGTAGACGGGTTCATTAATGGAAAGAAAGCCGGTTTCCAGGTAGATACGGGTGCGACGGATGTGGCCTTAACTCTAAGAGATGCCAGGCATCTTAATATACGTCTGCATAAAAAGGACAGAATAGAGATTGGTCTTGCGGGAGGAATAAAAGGAGAAGGATGGCGGACCACGCTTGATTCAGTAAGACTGGGCGATATTGAGATAAAAAATGTGCCAGCTATTGTCATTAAAAGTCGTCAGAATGTTAATGTCCTTCTTGGTATGTCCTTTCTTAAGGAGCTGGAGATTAGCCAATCAAAAGACAAAATGATTCTTAGGTATACACCCCCTTAAACCTATGCATAGTTGGAAGATAAACGACGAAGTTTGTATGATACACAGCTATTTTATTCAAGACTTACTATCGGAAAGAAATTATGGCTAACATAGATTCCTCACGAAAAATTTTAATCATTGATGATGATGGTGATTATAGAAAACTTCTAGTGAACTGGCTGACCAGCCAATTTCAGAACATTGAAGTAGTTGAACACGATCCACTAGGGCAGGGTGTACCTGACAAAAACTTTAACTGGTCAGACTTTGATGTCCTGTTACTGGATTATAATCTCCAGCTTGATGATGTTACCGGCCTGAATATCCTGCAGGAGAATTATGATAACCTCCTGTTTCCAAAAACGATTATGCTTACCGGTGCAGGTAATGAAGAAATAGAGGTGCGGGCCCTCCGATCAGGTGTCTCCGATTACTTGCGCAAGGATCTGCTAAAGAAGAGTGAACTCAAGGATGCTATAGCTAACGCTTTAGCTCAACAGTTATCCAGGCGACAACAAATCTATACCCTGAATGATGCCTTGCAAGGATCACAATCAGAATCAAAAAAAATTATTGAAGCTTATAAAATGCAATTTGTGGAGATGCATGAACAGGAAGTACAACGTTTACAGGCAGATATGCAAAAAATTCAACAGGCATTAAAAAATAGTCAGGCAGCATTGGCAGGTATGGAAGAGGCTCAACCAAATGTTGATGAGGAGAAGACTAGATTACTTGCCGAGATACATAAGCTAAGTACACAACATTTAACTACGAGTGAAGAAGTAGAAATCAAAACCAGGTTGGAAACAACGCAGGATAAGTTATTGCATGGCAGTACAGAAATAGAAGGTGTCAAACAGAATATAGAAGATGCTAATTTTGCGATAGAAAAAACCAGGTGGAAGCAGGACAAGGGAATCACTGCCCAACAGGAAGTAGAAAATGAACTAAACATTGTAATGGAAGACAAGAATCAGCCATCCGCTGCCGGGAAGGATATGCGTGAGCGACTGGAGTTGTATCTTGATCGTGAGACGGAAAAAAATAGCTATGATAGTAATAGCAAAAATCTTCTTGATGATATCTCTGCACAGCTGGACGAGAAGGATGAATGACAGGATCAAGAATTAGTAACCAAATGTCAGCTCTCGACCAGATAATATGACCGAGAGTTCACAGTCTATTTGATGTGTATGTTTCGTG
>QNEM01000075.1 GCA_003645215.1 Gammaproteobacteria bacterium | reverse complement strand
TCTCTGAGGCCTTGGAGAACATCAAAATGATGGCTCAACAAACTTATGTTAATGCATGAAATTTGTGGGGATCCGTCAGGGTCTGGCCTTAATTCTGCTTATCCGTTGGCGGAGGTATCTGTAACCAGAAGGTAACAGGCCCATCATTTGTCAGGCTTACCTGCATGTCTGCAGCAAATTTTCCAGACTCTACAATGTCATGCTTCTGTCTTGCACATGAGAGTAGATAGTTAAATAGTTCCTCTCCTGACTTGGGGCTAGCAGCAGAGCTAAAGCTGGGGCGCAAACCTTTTTTCGTATTTGCAGGCAGGGTAAATTGAGGAACAAGCAGCAAGCCGCCATGAATATCAGTGAGGGAAAGGTTCATCTTGTCATCCTCATCCGGGAAAACACGATAAGCCAGTATTTTTTCCAGGAGTCGATCAGCCTGTTGCTCAGTATCATTTTTCTCAATGCCAATGAACAGCAGCAGTCCAGCCTCGATGCTGGCGACGATATGGTTATTTATTGAAACCTGGGCAGAACTGACTCGTTGCAGGAGTCCGATCATGAACGATCTAAGGGTGCTGCTATATAATGTTCATGAAATCCAGGATGATGACTGCAAAAATGGCAACCGGACTGGCAAGAACAATCCATTCCATATTACGTCTTGCGAAGAATCCTGTGAAATGCATAATCAGGATAGCAATTGCCACTGCGTATACGATATAAAATACCATCTAATGACCCCTTAATTATTAGGAATATTTGTCTTTAACCAATTGTGCAAAGTTTACTATAGCAAAATTTCTGGACCACAACTACAGGCACCATACTGTGACGCTGTTCACGAATATATCATTTAAAATGGTTCCATATAAGGGAATACCTGTTCATCTGTGCAGGTGCAGCAGTGTTACTCCAGAATCTGTACACCATTGTCACTGGCAACCAGCAGGACATCCGCAGGTCTTTGGGCAAACAAACCGTTGGTGACGACGCCGGCAAGTTGATTCAATTCCTGTTCCAGCTCAACCGGTTTAATAATACTCAGGTTATGCACATCGAGAATAATATTGCCGTTATCCGTGGTAAAGCCTTCACGTAATATCGGTTGTCCACCGAGTTTGGTAATTTCCCTGGCGATATAACTTTGTGCCATGGGGATGACCTCGACAGGTAATGGAAAAGTCCCCAGCACATCGACCATTTTGGTTTCATCAATAATACAGATAAATTTCTTACTGGCAGCAGCAACGATTTTTTCTCTTGTCAGTGCCCCTCCGCCACCCTTGATCAAGTGTAGATGTTTGGTCGCTTCATCAGCACCGTCAATGTAGACAGGAATATCATTTGCACTATTCAGGCTTAGCACGGGAATATTGTGCTGTTTCAGCAATGCTTCTGTGGCATCTGAACTTGAGACTGCACCATCGATCCTGTGTTTAATACTGGCCAGGCAGTCAATGAAAAAATTAACGGTGCTGCCTGTGCCGACACCGACAATTGAGTCATCTTCTACATAGGCGAGTGCAGCTTCTGCGACCTGTTTCTTTTTTTCATCTTGTGTCATGTGTATGTTCCGCCGAGTATTTTTTTATGAACGAGAATGTTTGCTGGCTGTTTAAATGGTATCTTACACCTATGCAAGACTATAAAAAAATGATCGATGAAGCCTGTGGCAGGGTTTATGAGGTTGCCAGAAAAACTTCCCTGGATTTTGCCCCGGAAGTCTCAAGTCGGCATGGTAATAATATCTGGCTGAAGAGAGAAGATCAGCAGCCGGTTTTCTCTTACAAATTGCGTGGCGCCTATAATCTGATGGCCAGTTTGTCAGAGTCTGAAAAGAAAAAAGGTGTGATTGCCGCATCTGCCGGGAACCATGCGCAGGGTGTTGCGCTTGCCGGTGACAAATTAGGTATTGAAGCAGTCATTGTCATGCCCAAAACAACGCCAGAGATCAAGGTCACCGCAGTGAAACGTCTGGGTGCCGAAGTTATTCTGCATGGTAATAACTATGACGAGGCCAAGGATTATGCAACAAGTGTTGCTATAGATGAGGGTAAAGCCTATATCCCACCTTATGATCATCCTGTCGTTATTGCAGGCCAGGCCACTGTTGCCGTTGAAATACTGGAACAACACCCAACGCAGCCGGATATTATTTTTGTCCCTGTCGGTGGTGGCGGGCTGATTGCAGGTATTGTTGCCTATCTTCAGGAGCTTGCGCCGGAAATCACTATTATCGGCGTTGAGCCAGATGAAGCACCTTGTATGCATGCAGCATTGGCTGCTGGCGAACGTGTTGAGCTGGAACATATCGGTATTTTTGCCGATGGGGCAGCGGTGCGTCAGGCTGGCGAAGAACCTTTCCGTATCATTCGGGATGTTGTCGATGAAATCCTGTTAGTCAATGTTGATGAAATCTGTGCTGCGGTAAAAGATATCTTCGAAGATACCCGCTCGATCCCGGAACCGGCAGGTGCGCTGGCGCTGGCTGGACTCAAACAATATGTCGCCAGAGAAAATATCAAGGATAAAGAACTGGTGGCTATTTTCAGTGGTGCCAATGTGAATTTTGATCGTCTTCGTCATATCGCAGAACTGTCCGCGCTGGGTGAAAATCGAGAGGCATTAATCGGCACAACGATCCCGGAAAAACCCGGCAGCTTCCTTAAATATTGTTATGACCTGGGTCCCAGATTAATTACCGAATTTAATTATCGTTATGGCGACTCAAAAACCGCTCACATATTTGCAGGTGTGCAGCTACGTCATGGTGCAGAAGAAAAACAGATCTTGATCGATAGTTTGAAGGACAAGGGCTATGAGGTCGTCGACCTCAGTGGCGATGAAGTCGCAAAGATGCATGTGCGATACATGGTTGGTGGTCATGCAGCACAGGCAGAGAATGAATTACTTTATCGCTTTGAGTTTCCGGAACGCTCGGGCGCATTATTACATTTTCTTGGACAGATGGGCGAGCGCTGGAATATCAGTTTGTTTCATTATCGCAATCATGGTGCTGCCTATGGTCGCGTGTTGATGGGGATCCAGGTTCCGGCTGAGGAACGCCCCGAGTTTCAGGAGTTTCTGGATGGTTTGGAGATGCAGTATTGGGATGAGAGTGGCAATGCAGCATATGAGATGTTTTTGAGTTAGGGGTTTCGGGTTCATCCGTCATTCCCGCGCATGCGCCAGTACTTCTATCGTCATACTGGCGCATGCCAGTATCCAGTCAAGAATATACCGCCTGAAAGGCGGCCTTTCTAACCTGAAGGATCTTACTCTTAGCATAGTATGGGTTTCGCCTTTTAGCGGCGAGGCACTTCTTTTTTGCTTGTCCAAAAAATGAAGTACCCAAGAAAAAAAGACACCCCTGTTATCAAGGCCTGCGGCTTCCCTCGTCAGTCAGCAGTGCTCACGGGTACGCGCCTACATGACATCGTGTCATGGAGTCGCTTATCTGCACGTCCTGTGCAGCTACCCCTACCACTACTTCCTTCCTCGGCTTGATATAAGGGGATTTAAAACGACCACACAGCAAAGTGGTATATTTGGAAATATCAGTCTATCCTGAATCGTAATTACTTCTCAGACCTAAAGGGATGGAGATGGAAATATCAGATGGGTCTTTTCTCGAAAATTTTTGGCGAAAAAAGAAAAAGTCTTCATAGAAGGTGATGGTGGATTCGATTTGGAGATTGTTGGTGAATCGCATTACCAGAAGCATTTGAAAAAATTATGTGGTGGTTACTCGAAAGAAGGAAGTCGAAAAAAGGCAACTGCAGAATTACATTATGAAAATAATAACCCTTACGACAAGCAAGCAATTAGAATCGAGATAAATGGAAAGACGGTAGGTTACCTGACGCGTGAGGACGCCAGGTTCTACCGGAAACGAATAAGAAAAATAGGGCATGAAGGAATTGTAGTTACATGTAATACGGTCATTGTCGGAGGCAAGGATCTTGGATTCTTCAATAAAACCAATTTTGGAGTCTGGCTAGATTTGCCAATTGAGGAATTGTGAGTTGGGTCTTATAACAAGCGAATGAACAGATCTAACAGATTCAGTGTTGAATGGTAGTGTCCCGCCCCCCTCATATCGTGCCGAGCAGGTGCATGGATGTACTTATGCTGCAATCGCATGGATGCGAAAGAGCAGCGCCACGCCGCTAAAAGGCGGAATCAATACTGAAACGAAGCAACAAAAACAATAGTTAATACCGTAAATGGTACGACAGAGGAGGATATAAAGATCGATGAGCAATGAAAAATATAAACAAGGAATGTCTGTGAGGAAAGAAGTGTTAGGAGATGAATACGTAGATAAGGCGATGAATAATGCGACAGACTTTACCAGGCCACTTCAGGAATTCGTAACAGAAAACTGTTGGGGCGCAGTCTGGACACGAGGTACTATTTCAAAAAAGACACGCAGCCTGGTGACTATTGCTACATTAGCGGCCCTTAAAGCTCCAACAGAATTAAAAACACACGTACGAGGCGCACTACGTAATGGCTGTACTGTAGAGGAGATTCAGGAAGTGCTCTTACATTCCACGGTTTATTGTGGCGCCCCATCTGGAATTGAGGCATTTAGAGCCGCAAAAGAGGTCATTGAAGATTGGGGAAATAATTAAAGGGTGTAATTGATAAAAAACTACTGCAGGCTTAAATACAGGAAGACCAGGCGGGCACCAACCGCAGTGTCGCTACAAACCTCAGAACTTGAACCGTGAGTTCAAGTGGGAAGTAACTGCGACATATCAGGCTTCCCACGAATGGATGTGCACACAATGCCACAAATCAGTTTCCCTTGGTAATGTAGAGTAGGCTCAAGTTACCACCAGCCTGTTAACGAACACTGCAGAAGATACCCTAAACTGCTATCGCTACTAAAATCCGGCGTTGTTTCTTATTGATTCTACTGCTAAATCCCTATCTGGCTACCCTTCACCAGGGCACCATCTATTTTGTCTTGTAAACGCCGAACTACTCCGTCCACACCTGAAGTATAGTCCTCGTTTTCCTTTTTGTATGCAAGCATTTCATGGGCGATATTCAGGGCCGCTAGAACGGCAATTCGCTCGCTGCCAATGATTTTCCCCGAGGTCTTTACTTCCTGCATTCTTTCATTCAGCAGGCTTGCTGCATCATTGAGGAGATCTCGTTCCTCATCGGTGCAGGCAATCAGGTATTCTTTATCAAGGATGGTGACGCTGGCCGGTTTTGTTTCGCTCACGGACGTGTTTCCATCGCACGTAATCTGGAGATCATGGCTTCAATACGGCTTCTGGCCTGTTCAGTTTTCTCTATCAACTCGGCACGTTCGGTCACCAGATTACTCTGCTGACTGCGCAGCGCGGTATTTTCTGATGTCAATTTATCGACTGTACTGATGAGCTCATCAACACGTGTCTCCAGTGCCTTAAGATCGACTGTTTCATTGTTTTGATCTGTCATGAATTTATCCTGAAAAGTTGTGTCTGGCTGTGGTCAAAAATCCCTGTTTGTTTGTTATCATTTGTGCAATATAGAGCCACTGGTGGAAGTGGTCAAGATATACAGGGTAAAAGCTGACTCGAAGCCTGATATTTCGGTAGTTTGGGCATGATTGATTTAGAAGAAAATAAAGAGATTCTCCAACGACTTATAGTTCATACTCATGGTTAAAAAGGCAGATGTTCCGGGAACTTAGATTGTATGCAAAATTTTGAACAGTTAGATGAAATGTTGATCGCCACTGGCGCCGGGTTTCGCGCATCAGAGTGTCATGGGTTTTTATGTGCCCTGGTATGTGGTAATGGGCAGGTTCAGGAAGAAAAAATAAGGGAATATTTTCTGTTGGATAGTAATGAAATCGTAAATCCGGAAGAATGTTTCAATCAATTGAAAGTATTGGCTAAAGATATAGAGGCGAAGATGTATTCCTCTGATCTTGATCTGGAATTGTTACTTGCGGATGAAGATGATGCGCTGGCAGAGCGAAGTCGTTCACTTGCTGAGTGGTGCCAGGGCTTTATGAGTGGTCTGGGTTTGTCTGGCGTCAAGGATGAACAAATTCCTGCTGAGTCACAGGAATTGATTGGTGATTTTTACAAGATTGCGAATCTGGATGCCCACGATGAAGGTAATAAAGAAGATTCAGAACAGGGAAAAGATTTTGCATTGATGGAATTAATCGAATATGTGCGGATGGGGACGATTTATATCTTTGAGGATCTACAGGGCAATCCAGAAAACTGTCAACCCGAGGTATTGCATTAATGAACGCCAGGGAGTTTACGCGGCGACGCAAACGTTTAATGGATATGATGGGTAATGAAAGCATTGCTATCTTGCCTACCGCCTCGGTATGTCTGAGGAACAATGATGTTGAGTTTCCCTTTCGTCCGGATAGTGATTTTTATTATATGACCGGCTACCCGGAACCTGAGGCGGTCGCGGTCATTATTCCTGACCGGCCTCATGGCGAGTATGTTTTGTTTTGCAGGGAGCGTGATCCACACAAGGAAACCTGGAATGGCAAACGCGCTGGTCTGGAAGGGGCCTGCGATATTTATGGCGCAGATGATGCTTTTCCTATCGAAGACATGGACGATATTCTGCCCAACCTGCTTGAAGACAAAGAACGTATTTTTCATACCATGGGCAATGACGCGGTTTTTGATCAACGTGTTTTGGGTTGGGTCAATGAGGTTCGGGACAAGGCACGCACAGGGGTAAATGCGCCAGATGAATTTATATCGCTGACACATATTCTGCATGATATGCGGCTTTACAAGAGTCGCCAGGAAATTACTGCCATGCGTAAGGCGGCAAAGATCTCGGCAGTGGCACATAAAAGTGCAATGCAAATCTGTCAGCCAGGCTTAATGGAATACCAGGTAGAAGCCGAATTGGTGCATAAGTTTATGCAGCAGGGATCGAGGATTTCTGCCTATCCTTCGATCGTCGGCGGTGGCGCAAATAGTTGTATTCTGCATTACACAGATAATGACGAAGAACTTAAAGATGGTGATGTTTTGCTGATCGATGCCGGGGCAGAATTTCAGGGTTATGCCAGTGATATTACGCGCACATTCCCTGTTAATGGAAAATTCACCAGGGCACAAAAAGATATATACGAAGTTGTCTTGCGCGCGCAGTTGCTGGCAATAGAAGAGGTCAAGCCGGGCAATCACTGGAATGATCCCCATGAAGCGGCAGTAAAAGCTATTACTGAAGGTTTGTTAGAGCTGGGAATTATCAAGGGCAAGTTGAGTACGCTACTGAAGGACCATGCCTACAGTACGCATTATATGCATCGCACAGGTCACTGGTTGGGGATGGATGTACATGATGTCGGTGATTATAAAGTTGATGGTGAATGGCGTATGCTGGAGCCGGGAATGGTACTGACCGTTGAACCAGGCCTGTATTTGCCGTCCGGGACTAAAGGACTGGCTAAAAAATGGTGGGATATTGGCGTCAGGATAGAAGACGATGTCCTGGTAACCAAAGATGGCTATGATGTGCTTAGTAAAGACACGCCGAAGACAATAGCCGAAATAGAAGCATTAATGTCGGATGCAGCCTGAGTGACTGATCACAATGTCCCATGATTTTGACATAATTATTGTTGGTGGTGGCGCCGTCGGTGCGGCATTGGCCTGTGCTTTAAAGAACAGCAAACTCAAGATAGCCGTTATAGAAGCTGTTTCGCCAAAGGCTGATATTCAGCCCAGTTATGATGACAGGGGTTTGTCTATATCCCTGTCATCAAAAAACATTCTGGACAATCTCGGGCTTTGGCAGAATATTTCACCTCATTCAAATCCAATCAAACATATCCATGTGTCCGATCAGCATCATTTTGGTTTTGTCAGGATGGATGCTGAATCCATGAATGTGTCAGCACTCGGTTATATTGTCCTGGCCAGGGAGTTGGGCAAGGCATTCATGCAAACTATCGAAGCAGCTGAGAATATAAGTTTCTTTTGTCCTGCCTCGGTTACGGCTGTTGAAATCTCGGCTTTGTCAGCCAGTGTCACTGTCAACATTGATGGTGTTGATAAAATCATTAGTAGTAAATTGCTGGTGGCTGCCGATGGGGCAGAATCCAGAACCAGGGATATGTTGGGCATAAAAGCCAGTGTCGAGGATTACCAGCAGGTCGCCATTGTCAGCAATGTGCTTCCGCAAAGACCACATTTGAATACTGCCTATGAACGATTTACCGAAACCGGTCCTTTAGCACTGTTACCGCATTCACAGCAACGTTGTGTTCTGGTTTTTACCGTTGCGGCAAATGAAGCAGAAAAATATCTGCAGATGGATGAGCAAGGATTTCTGGATGTTTTGCTGGAACGCTTCGGGCGGCGACTGGGAAAATTCTCGAACTTAGGTCAGCGCAAAAGTTATCCATTAAAAATGATGCAGGCTGAAGAACAGGTAAAACCTCGTGCAGTGATATTGGGAAATGCTGCACACGCCGTCCACCCGAATGGTGCACAAGGTTTTAATCTTGGCTTGCGTGATGCAGTGGCACTCGCTGAGGTGCT
>QNEM01000074.1 GCA_003645215.1 Gammaproteobacteria bacterium | reverse complement strand
CAGACGCACCACCTGGAAAATAGCCATAGAACTCATGATCATTGAGCATACCACCACAGTATTCATCAATCAGTTCTCGCATGGTGATGCCTGCGGGTGCGAGATGCACACCGGGTTTATTGACACGGCCACTGACAGAAAAAGATCTCAGGCCTGTACGTTCATGACGACCTTCTGACGAGAACCATTCAGATCCTTTTTCAATGATGTCTCTGACCCAATGCATTGATTCCATATTTTGTTCCAGTGTTGGCTTTCCAAATAAACCAACCTGGGCGACATAGGGAGGTCGCAAGCGAGGCATGCCTTTTTTGCCCTCTATAGATTCGATCATTGCTGATTCTTCACCGCAAATATAGGCACCAGCACCTCGACGCAGGTGAATATTGGGCAACTCACAGGGTGGATTCTGCTTTAAAGCAGCCAGTTCCTTTTCCAGGGCCTTACGACATCCCGCATATTCATCTCTGAGGTAGATATAGATGTCCTCAGCCTCGATCGCCCAATGAGCTATTAATGTACCTTCAATGAATCTATGCGGATCACGTTCCAGGTAGTAACGATCCTTGAACGTTCCCGGTTCGCCTTCATCAATGTTGATGGCAATCAGACGAGGTTTAGATTGCTGACTCAGAATCCGCCACTTTTGTCCTGTAGGAAAACCTGCACCGCCCAATCCGCGGAGTTTTGAATCTTCCAGGGTTTTGATGATGTCATCTCGTTTATGTTTACCATTAACACAATCAATCAGTGTCTGATAACCACCTGAATCCTTGTAGCCAGCGTAATTAATGTATTCTGGTATGGCGGCATCAATATCATTTTTATTTACAGCATTTTCTACTTTTATCGGGCTGGCGTTTTCAATCGGGTTTGTGCCAACAACAGCAACAGGTGCTGCATCACACCGACCTACGCATGGCACTGCCTGAATACGAACCCCATTTTTATGTTTAATTTTTAATGTTTTAATCAGATCTTTTGCACCAAACATTTCGCAAGTTAATGATTCACAAACACGAACGGTCAGAGGGGGAGGTGGCATGCCATCTGGCTTGATGACATCAAAATGATGATAAAACGTTGCTGTTTCATAGACCTCAGCCATGGGCAATTCCATGATTATCGACAATGCCAGGATATGAGGGTTCGAAATATGACCAAAGTGATCCTGAATTTTATGCAGGTGTTCAATCAAAAAATCACGGGTAAGTGGCTCATCACCGAGAAGTCCACGAATATCAGCAACAGCTTTATGCGGGGTGGTACGTCCCTCGACGCGGCCTTTATTTCCACGTGTTCGTTTCATGTTTTATTTTTTTAGATTCAGTGTTTGTAAAATCAGGATTTCACCCTTGCCATTACGGGCAAGATCTCCTGAAAAGCGATGTACTTCCGGGTCAAAATTTTTGAATTTTGTAAATTCCTTGCCCATCGCCACAAACTGTGTAAATAATAAACGCAGGAATTGCATCTTTAAATTACCATTACTTTTGAAGGTGGCGACGATGTGCTTGGGTTGCTTGGAAAGAATAATCGTTCCGCGCCTCATACCAGTACCAACATTCCGGCCGGCCTTGTCCAATACTAAAATGGTACCCGCATGCATGCGGCTGCCACAAAAATCACCGGCCTTACCATGTATGGTAATAATACCTCGCCTCATCCTGTCACCAACACGATCACCGGCAGAGCCCTTGATATTGATGAATCCCTCAGTCATGCCGAATGCGTCACCAGGCTTTCCGGCACCAACATGGTGTTCCACGTTACCGGTGATATCAATGCGGCCACCTGACATACCGTTGCCCACCCATGAACCTGCATTACCGTTTACTGTAATGTGACCGCCTTTCATATGCTGGCCGACCAAGTCACCAACATTACCTTTTACTTCAATGGTGCCATGGCTTATTCCCTGGCCGACACAAACCAGCTTGTCACAACTGCGGAGTATCTGTACATTTTCGGAATCATTACCGGTAATGGTAAACAAGTCCGTTACAGGTACCTTCTTTTTTCCATAGTTCAGTTTTAGACTTTTAATCTGCGTCTTGTTTTTTTTTGCAAGCTTGTCAGGCGTAAGTTCTGAGACATCCAGTGAAAATTGCGGTTTTATTTTCAGTGTGAAAATTAATGGAGTCATTTCAGGATTTTCCTCAAATGAAAATGATGGGGCCCGAGATTGCCACCATAGTTACCGGCACTGATGCGATAAATACCTTTCCTGGAACCGAAGGAGCAGGCGGCAAGCACACCAACCCGCGTGGCTTCGCTGATTGATTTCTCATCGATGCCATCAATAACAATTTCCATTACTGAGCCGATGTCATCGCCCAGATCCGATTTGACCTGGCCCTTTAATGTCGGGCAATAAGCCTCATTCGTAGATGCCGAAAGGAAGTCATATTTTGAACCGACCTTGGAGCCGGAGCCGACAATGCCACCGGGAAAGGCAGTAATCACGCCCGGGACTTTCTTGATCTCCTCGACGGCCGCTTCGCAGGCAGTCAGGACCTGACGGGATGTTTTACCCAGTACCAGAAAATTGCCGCCACCTATGGCATTGGTTACGCCAGTAGTATCTTCGCAAATAAATTCACCATGCATGACGGGGATACGCCAGAATCGGCGACCATTGATTTTTTTTGATATTTGATAACCATCGCCAAAGTAGCGCAGATGCTTGCCCATGGGTATTTGTACTTCGCTATCAAGACCCGAATAACAGGCGGACGTCGGGGCGGTCATGATGGATTGCCCAACGCGCATGGGGATCTGTTTCTCCAGATCCTTCATAGACATAGCGAAGATCATCAGTGAGATACCGGGACGCCCATCCGGTGTTTCAGATGGTTTTAACTCACGTTCAATATCCGCCTCACAGCCACAGGCAATCACAGAAGAGGCAAATCCTCTTAATGCGTTAGCGGCACGATAGGCCCACTTTAGTGTCATCGCTGTGATAATGATACGAGTCGCCTTCATGGGAAATGCTTCCGCAAAGGTATCGTCTATTGTTACGCCATTAATCTTCATGCTTTATTCTCATGTGCATGGTTGCACGATAATGTGCCCATTGCCGTGTTCAACGATCTCATCATCATCGATCTTGAAATTACCAAGTTTGATGGTCTGGTATTTGTCAAAATAACTTTTCAGTGAGCGTTCAATACTCTTGTCATATTCTGGCTTGAGGACATGTGTACCACCAGTGGTGACTTTCACAATCTTGCCATTTTTAGCCACCAATTCACCGTCTTTAAATACATAAAGTGGCTTTTCAAACATTTTTTCCCTGTTTTTAACATTGTTATAGACGGTGATATCAGCAATCGATCCGGAGCCAAGATGTCCTCTATTCTTCAGTCCCAGACTTCTTGCCGGTGCTGCCCTGGTCATGATGGCAATGTCGTAAAGTGAATATTCCCGGTCAATACTACCGAGTACACTTGAGGCGGCTGCATCTTTATTAATGGTCGACAGCATGTCATTTCGGAAGCTACGATCCATCAACAGTCGGATCAGGTGCGGGTAACTGGTAAAGGGCGCACCATTAGGATGATCTGTAGTTAAAAAGATACGCCATGGATCATTCACCAGTAAAAAGAGCTCGAGGCCGATGGCCCATTGCAGTGCGTTGACGAAATTTTTATCTCTGTACTTGAAGGGTACGACACCACAACCGGCATCACATTCAATATCCATAAGTACCCATTTCTTAGGGTGTGCATGCCAGTGACCTGCATATTGACGCATGGTATCACCTGATGCAGTAACTGTTTGCCCAAACAGAACCTGACCTACATCGATGGAAATATTAGGGTTGGCATTAACTGCTTCTGCAATCTCGGCAGCACCGGAAGAAAACTGTCGATCTCCCTCGGTACCATAGCTATGAAATTGAGTATGGGTCAGATGCAAAGGCAAGCCTTCGACACTATTAATTGTGTCCAGTGTTGTTTGCACATTTCCTGGGACCCCGAGGTTACAGCCATGAACATGTAGAGGGTGGGGGACACCTAATTCATTGACCGCTTGAGCAAGGCATTTGATTATGTCTCTAGGTGTGGTGCCGTAATACTCATTCTTTTCATCAAGGTCCAGTTTACGTTGGTTAAATTTAAATGCACTAATGCCACCGGGATTAACAACCTTGATTGCCAGTGCCTGGGTGGCATTGATAATCCAGCCAACATAATCGGCAATGGCTTCCTGGTCCTTTTTCGCTGCCAGCATACGCAGGAAGAAATCATCACTGCCGAGCATAGCGTAGGCACCTTTGTCGACGATAGGGGTGTCCGCCATTTCCATATGGGCCTGGCGTGCGTTTGCGGGTAGCATTGCTGGTTCAAAACATGCGGTATAACCCATTTCTACGTAGCGGTAGCCTGCAGTCAGCGTAGAAGGGGCTGCGTGACCACAGCCCGAGCGCGTTAAAGGTGTCCGGCTGACAAGATCCTGTCGGTGATCTTCAGGTAACATCATACGGGCAATATTAACTTTGCCGCCACCGATATGGGTATGCATATCAATGGCGCCAGCCATAATAACCTTGCCCTTAAGATCATAGGTTTTATCAATGTCGACAGTAGCAGCCGGTCTCCGTGTGATCTGACCATCACGGATATAAATATCTCTTTGTTCGCCGTTTATGCCATGTACAGGGTCATAGACTGTGCCACCCGATAATTTGATTAACATAATATTTTTGTTACCTATACTAATTCAGCAATTCGGCGCACTACTTCTTTAACACTCGGGTTGTCTGAATTGCGTAATTGTTTTAATGGTAATGAAACAACACTGTCTGTGCGGATCATCTGTCCGCTATGGTCTACACCCGGCGTGCTGACTGGAATGAAAACATCTGGTTTGAAATCCAGTTTCGTATCAGCTGTTGCCAGAACAATTGTCGGGATCTTTGCGTGAGGCGGTTTTATCTCGGGATTAAAACTTGATATCCAGAGTAGTGCATCTGCTTCCTTGTTCTTGAGTACATTTGCCGTGGCATATTTTTGCAGGTCATGTTCCGGATAACCTTTGCTGAAATTAACGCGTAATGGAAAACCGCTTTGCCAGGCGCTGACATTATTGGCACTCATGCCGCCATCATTGCCGCCCAGGAAAAAACCGGCAAATCGGGTTTCTCTGTTCAAATATTTGGTTATTTCACAAAAATTCTGGATGGTGAGTTCAGCATGTGGAAAATCCAGTTCACCAGGTGCCCAGACGATGACACCATAACGGGTATTTTTCATTTGTTCGGCAAGCTTTTCCAGGTGCGCCATTTTGATACCGGCGATTTCATCCTTCTTCTGGGTTTTGTTTCCTCCAACCAGGGCATGCAACACAGAAATAACCTCGCCTATTTCATCCTGTGGGCATTTAAGATGTGTTGGTTTCTTGCCTGTGGGAGATTTACCCCGGGATGTATCCAGATTTTCACCAATGTAGACAATGTCGCGTTTTGCAGTGTCATAATTGAACATGGATTGTTCATTCCACACAACACGCTCATAAAATCTTGGATAATTACTTGCATCGGTTCCGGCAAAAATAATCAGTTCAGCGCGATTTCTTATTTCTCCCATGGTCGTCATGACCCAACCAAGATCTTGCAATACAAGCATGTTACGAGCCGCACCATCGTGATGCATATGGTCAATGATGGAGCCAGTTTTGTCCGCCAGTTCCATTACAGAACGCATACCGCCGACATCTGTGCCGAGGCCTGCAATTAAAGGTTCAACTGATTTTTTAAAAATTCCGGCAGCCTGGCTGATTGCTTCATCCAGTGTTGCGGTTTTACCGTTGATAGTCGGTGTGCTTTGAGCCAAGGGTCGTTCGAAACGCTCGACGGAGATAGGGCAGCCATTTTCCTTGACTTTGAGTTTACCGGACTGGTTTTGAATGACTAAATCATCACAATGGATACTACAAAACGGACATGGCACATCCTTCTGTACTTTTGCCAGAGATTGTTTTGTCTTCATCACGGTAAAATCACTCGTTTCAATTGACAGAATATAGGTAAAAGACCTGGTTGCAGTTTATTATTCAGCTACTGTTTGTTCTGATGACATAATTCGTATATGGATGCGACACTAGAGTGCACCAATTTTATGTGAATTTATGTCAAGTCATTTCCCTAAAACTTGCGTTATAACTAGTTCTTATTGTTATTATTATTTCTTATTTTTATGGCATATATGATATACGCTGTCCGTAAGCGTATGCAATATGTTTCTCAACTTATTTAGGGCTCGATTCTGCTATATTTCCGGGGAAAGACCGAATGTGGCTGGCTATTGTTTCCAGGGCAATTAGCCCAAGGCAGGAGGATCTTCAGTCGAGGACGGACATCATCTCATCTACAAAGGTAAATTTTTCCCGTGGTTTGCCCTTGGGTTCTCCGCGTTCTACCTCTTTGAGGTCTATTTTCTTCCATTCCTGGAAATTTAGATATCTCACATTCCGGGAATCCAGTAGCGGATAGAGTATTTCAGCACCGGTTTTCTCTTCACCCGTATCAAGTGCATCAAGATCGGCGAGCAGTGAAGCTACAGTTGCTACGCTGCAGGCGCGATTTGTACCGATGATGCCGCTGGGACCACGCTTGATCCAGCCAGCGGTGTAGAATTGTGGCACTGTTTCATCGTTTTCCGTGATGCGGCCATCTTCATTTGGGAAAACACCCCAACTATCATGAAAAGGCACACCTTCAATTGGAACACCACGATAGCCGATACTGCGAAACAGGATGCCGGTTTCCAGTTCATAGAATTCACCTGAACCCCTGGCAGATTGCTTAAATGGGTCGCCCGAGAGTTGATTGTATTCAATCTTGACCCTTTCCAGTTTTGAGTCTCCCACTAATTCAACCGGACTTCTGAGAAACTGGAAATGGCATCGACGTGCTTTTCTTGATGATGATGGGCCTGATGTTGCCAGGCCTGAATATTTTTGGAACAAGTCATAAATCTTTTTGCTACCGATATTAGATTTTTCACCCAGTTCTTTAATACTGGCCTCATTCAATTCCAGTTCGGATGAGTCAACGACTGCATCGCAATCTTCCAGTTCGCCAAATTCACGCAGTTCTTTCGGTGTGAACTTGGCTTGTGCAGGACCACGTCGACCTATGACATATATCTCCCTGATTTTGCTTTCTGCCAGGGCATCCAGTGCGTGCTCGGCGATATCGGTGTGTTTTAATTCGTCAACCGTCTTCGACAGGATCCGGGCAACATCAGCTGCGACATTACCCTGGCCGATGATCACTGCAACTTCGTTGGACAAATCAAATTGTCGCTGACGATAATCAGGATGACCGTTATACCAGGCTACAAATTCAGTTGCTGTATAACTGCCAGCCAGATCTTCGCCGGGTATCCCCAGTTTACGGTCTGATTCAGCACCGCAGGTAAATATAATTGCATGGTGGGAGCCACGCAGTTCATCAACACTTATGTCCTTACCCACGGTGACATTGGCAATCAGATTAAACTCAGGTGATTGTGCAATTTTGTCGTAAAGCAAGATCGCCTGTTTTAGTTTCGGATGATCAGGTGCAACACCACTTCTTACCAGACCAAAAGGAGAGGGCAGACGCTCCAATACATCAACCTTGACATTAATATCAGATTTGATGAGTGCCTCTGCTGCATAAAACCCACTTGGACCGCTACCAACGATGGCAACACGCAAAGGATTATTTTCACTGCCGAGTTGGGCCATTAAAACATCTCCCCCGAAAAGAATGTGTGATAAAAATCAAGTGTCTTTAATGGATTATTAAAATCCAAGTTCTGTCTTACGTTCCTCAGCACCGGGTAATGGATCCATTTGTTCATCACAAACAGGCAGATCAGGTGCTTTTTCAGCATTGATGGCAATCCATTTTTCCTGGTCTTTAGGAATATCATCATCCTCGAAGATCGCCTGTACGGGACATTCAGGAATACAGGCACTGCAATCAATGCAGACGTCAGGATCGATATACAACATTTCATCGTCATAATGAAAACAGGCAACAGGACAGACTGTGACACAATCTGTGAAGCGACAGGATTTACAATTATCAGTTACTATGGTTGTCATAATAGTTACCTCCCCAAAGGCTTATGTTAATTTGAAAGAATTGTTACTGGTTTGCGTATAAAAGAATTTCACCCTTGTTTAACTCAATGGCATCACCAATCCAGCGTTTATAGTTGCCATTTATTTGTGCATCAGAAACTTCCAGGCCAAGGTTTCTGATATAAGATAAATATAGTCGTAAGTAAGTCGGGTTATAGGTACATGCATAGCTGAATGTCGGGATCATTGGCGCATCATGCATGGACAATATTGTTCCTCGCTTCATACTGGCACCATTACGGATACCCATTTCACCCAATACAATAATCGTCCCGGCAAGCATATTGACGCCGGTAAAATCACCAGTGTTGCCACCAATGGCAATCAAGCCACCACTCATTGTATGGCCTGTCTCATTCCTTACACTGCCATGAACAATTATTTCCCCACCTTG